>CADCTL010000282.1 GCA_902805625.1 uncultured Acetobacteraceae bacterium | reverse complement strand
CCATGGACCGCATCCGCATCCGCGGCGGCAGGCCGCTCGGTGGCGCCATCCCGATCGGCGGCGCCAAGAACGCGGCGCTGCCGCTGATGGCGGCGGCGCTGCTGTCCGACGGCCCGCTGCGCTTGGGAAACGCGCCGGACCTCGCGGACGTGGCCACCATGGCGTCCTTGCTGCGGCACCACGGCCTGTCGGTGGAACACGACAAGCGCGAGCGGACGGTCACGCTCGCCGGCGCGGCCACGGATCTCGAGGCCCCTTATGACATCGTGCGCCGGATGCGCGCCTCGGTGCTCGTCCTCGGCCCGTTGCTGGCCCGGCACGGCGAAGCGAAGGTCAGCCTGCCGGGCGGCTGCGCCATCGGCACGCGGCCAGTGGACTTGCACCTGAAGGCGCTGGAGCAACTCGGCGCCGTCATCGAATTGGAAAGCGGCTACATCCACGCCCGCGCGCCGGGCGGCCTGAAAGGCGCGAGGATAATCTTCCCGCAGGTGTCCGTCGGCGCCACCGAGAACCTCCTGATGGCCGCGACGCTCGCGGAGGGCGAAACCGAGCTGGTGAACGCCGCGCGCGAGCCGGAGATCGCCGACCTCGCCATGTGCCTCATGCGGATGGGGGCGCGCATCGAGGGCATCGGCACCGATCGGCTGCGCGTGGAAGGCGTACGGGCGCTGTCCGGCGCGACCCACCGCATCGTCCCTGACCGTATCGAGGCCGGCACCTACGCCTGCGCCGCCGCCATCACCGGCGGGGCGGTGCTGCTCGAAGGCGCGCGGATGGAACACCTCGGCGCGGTCGTGCGCACCCTGCGCGACTCCGGGGTAGAGGTGACCGAGCGGCCGGAGGGCCTCCGCGTCTCCCGCCGGAACGGCTTGTCCGGCACGGACGCGATGACCGAGCCCTTCCCGGGCTTCGCCACTGACATGCAGGCGCAATTCATGGCGCTGATGTGCGTGGCCGAGGGCGCCTCGATGATAACCGAAACGATCTTCGAGAACCGCTTCATGCACGTGCCGGAGCTGATGCGGATGGGCGCGCGCATCAACTACCACGGCACCAGCGCCATCGTGCGCGGCGTGCCGCGCCTGTCCGGCGCGCCGGTGATGGCGACCGATCTGCGCGCCTCGGTGTCGCTTGTCCTCGCCGGCTTGGCCGCCGAAGGCGAAACCATCGTCAACCGCGTGTACCACTTGGATCGCGGCTACGAGCGGGTCGAGGCGAAGCTCGCCGCCGTCGGTGCCGATGTGGAACGGCTACCGGGCTGACATGGAAGTGTGACTTCCGCGACTCCGAACGCGGTGCTAGCCCGGCGCATGGACGGTTCTCTTTCTTCCCCGTTGATCCCCGGGGCCCAAGCGGCCGACGCCGGCGCGATGGTTCTGGCCGTGCCCAAGGGCCGCATCCTCGACGAACTGGGGCCGCTGCTGGCCCGCGCCGGCATCAGCCCCGCCGCCGACTACGCCGACGAAGGCAGCCGCCGCCTCCGGTTCGAGACGGACGACCCGGCGCTCGACGTGGTGCGCGTCCGGCCGTTCGACGTGGCCACCTTTGTGGCGCACGGCGCGGCGCAGATCGGCGTTTGCGGCGCCGACGTGCTGATGGAGTTCGATTACCCGGAGATCTACGCGCCGCTCGACCTCGGCATCGGCCGGTGCCGGGTCAGCGTCGCCGAGCCGGCGGACACGGCCGGGGCGGACGACCCCGCCCGGTGGTCCCGCGTGACTGTCGCCACCAAGTACCCCAACATCGCCCGCCGCCACTTCGCCGCCCGCGGCGTCCAGGCGGAGGTCTTGCACCTGAACGGCGCCATGGAGTTGGCGCCCTCGCTCGGTTTGTCGCGGCTCATCGTCGATTTGGTGCAGACCGGCAGCACGCTCTCCGCCAACGGCTTGGTCGAGACCGAAACCATCGCCCACGTCACGTCCCGCCTGATCGTCAACCGCACCGCGCTGAAGACGCGGCCCGAGCAGATCGGCGCCTGGATCGCGCGCTTCCGCGCCGCCCTCTCGCCGTGAGGCGCCTGTCCACCGCCGATGCCGGCTTCGAGGCGGCCTTCGCCGCCCTGCTCGAAGCGCCGCGGGAGGACGCGGCGCGGGTGGACGCGGCTGTCGCGGAGATCATCGCCGCGGTGCGCGCTGGCGGCGACCGCGCTCTGCTCGACTTCACCGCCCGCTTCGACGGCCACGCGCCGGAGAACGCGGCGAAGCTCCGCGTCACGCCCGACGAGGTGGACGAAGCGGTGGCCGGCATCGCCCCTGATCTGATGGCCGCCCTCGACCTCGCGGCGACCCGGATCGAGCGCTTCCACGCGGCGCAGATGCCGGAGGATTTGACGCTGCCCGATCCGGCCGGGCTCACGCTCGGGATGCGCTGGACGCCACTGGACGCGGTCGGAGTCTACGTGCCCGGCGGCAAGGCGGCCTACCCGTCCTCCGTGCTGATGAATGCCCTGCCGGCGCGTGTCGCCGGTGTCCGCCGCGTCGCCATGTGCGTGCCGGCGCCGGGCGGCGCGTTGAACCCGCTGGTGCTCGCGGCGGCGCGGCGCGCCGAGGTGGACGAGATCTGGCGCGTCGGCGGCGCCCAGGCGGTCGCCGCCCTGGCCTGGGGCACGGAGAGCATCGCCCCGGTGGACCGCATCGTGGGTCCCGGCAACGCCTACGTGGCGGAGGCGAAGCGGCAAGTCTTCGGCCGCGTCGGCATCGACTCGATCGCCGGCCCGTCCGAGGTGGTGGTCCTCGCCGACGGCGCGAACGACCCGCGCCACGTCGCCCTGGACCTGCTGGCGCAGGCCGAGCACGACGAAAGCGCGCAATCCATCCTCGTCACAGACGATGCCGGCTTCGCAGACGCGACCGCGGCGGCGGTGGAAGACGAGTTGCGTGACCTCCCTCGCCGCGCCATCGCCGGCGAGAGCTGGCGGCGGCACGGCGCGGTGATCGTGGTGCGGGACTGGGCTGAAGGCGCGGCGTTGACGGATCGGCTGGCGCCGGAGCACCTGCAGGTGATGGTGGCCGACCCCGCGGCCCTTTTCGCGCGCGTGCGCCACGCCGGGGCGGCCTTCCTCGGCCGCTGGTGCCCGGAAGCGCTGGGCGATTACGCCGCCGGCCCCAACCATGTGCTGCCCACCGGGCGCACGGCACGCTTCGCGTCCGGCCTGTCGGTCTTCGACATGCTGAAGCGCACCACCTGGGTCGAAGCGTCCGAAGCCGGGCTCGCGGCCATCGGCCCTGCCGCCGTGGCGCTAGCCGAAGCCGAGGGGCTGGGCGCGCACGCGGCCAGCGTCGCGGCGCGGCTGCCGCGCCGCCTCTAACCGCCGGCGTCTATCGCGCGCGACGGCCCCCGGGCCGCCCGTTCTTGACCCGGTGCCGCCAAATGCTCATGTTTCGTTCCCGCGGCCGACCTCCGCCTCGCGCGCCGGCTTCCCGCACCCCCTTACCAGAAACGACGAGGCCTGATGTCGAAAGAGGACATGATGGAGTTCAGCGGCACCGTCCAGGAGCTGCTGCCCAACGCGATGTTCCGCGTGAAGCTGGACAACGAGCACATGGTGCTCGCGCACACCAGCGGGAAGATGCGGAAGAACCGCATCCGCGTCCTCGCCGGCGACCGCGTGAACGTGGAGATGACGCCCTACGACCTCACCAAGGGCCGCATCACCTTCCGGTTCAAGTGACGCCGCGCCCGTAGAGCCCGCTTCCATGGCCGGAAGGCCGCCGCTGGTGTTGGCCTCCGCCAGCCCTCGACGGCTCGACCTGTTGGCGCGCATCGGGGTGGTGCCGGACGCCGTCGCGCCTACCGACACGGACGAGACGCCGAGGAAGGGCGAAGCGCCGCGCCGGCTCGCGGCGCGCTTGGCCGCCGCCAAAGCCGCAGTCGCGGTCGCGCCGCCGGATGCCCTGGTGCTGGCGGCCGACACGGTGGTGGGGCTAGGCCGCCGCGTCCTGCCCAAGGCCGCCACGGAGGACGAGGCGCGACGCTGCTTGCAGATGTTGTCTGGCCGGCGGCACCAGGTAGCGACGGGGGTGGCGCTGCGCCTGCCCGACGGCCGGCTGCGCCAGCGCCTCGTGCTCACCGCGGTGGCCTTCCAGCGTCTCACCGCGCCGCAGATCGAGGAGTACGTCGCGGGCGGCGAATGGAGGGGCAAGGCCGGCGGCTACGCCATCCAAGGCCGCGCCGAGTGCTTCGTGCGTTTCCTGTCCGGTTCGCATTCCAGCGTCGTCGGCCTGCCACTCTTCGAAACGGCGCAGTTGCTGCGGGGCGTCGGCTGGTTGGTGCCGTGAGAATCCTGGGCAGCCGCTCGCCCGGCGAGGTCCGGGTGGCGCTCGTGGACGGCGACCGCTTGCTCGAAGCTTGGGTGGAGCGGGCCGGCGTGCCGGACGGCGTGGGCGACCTCCACCGCGCCCGCGTGTCCGCCCTCGCGCCCGCGATGGCCGGTGCCTTCGTCGTGCTCGGCGGCAGCGAAACCGGTTTCCTGCCAGAAAAGGAAATGGGCACGCCCGCGGGCCAGCCCCTGCAAGAAGGCCGGATCCTGGCTGTCCGCATCACGCGCGCCGCGCAGGGCGGCAAAGGACCGCGCGTTTCGGCACGCCTGTCTCCGGATGAAGAAGCGCAAGTTGCAGCGACGGCAGAGGCCGGGACGGCACCCCGACGGCTGGCGCGCGGCCCCGACGCCGCCCTCCGACTCGCCCACGCCCACCCGCAGGCCGACATAGAAACCGACGGCGCAGGTTTGGCGGCGCGGTTGCGCGCGGCGCTCGGTCCCGATCGCGTGGCGCTCCGGACCGCGCCGGCCTTCGACGACGCCTTGGAAGCGGAGTTCGAGGCCCTTGCGGGGCCGGAGGTCTCGCTGCCCGGCGGCGGCCGCGTGCTGGTGCAACCCACCGCGGCGCTGACCGCCATCGACGTGGACGCCGGATCGGTCGTCGGCGCGCGCGACCGGCAGGCGCAGGCGCGGTTCAACGCAACGGCGGTGGCGGAGGCCGCGCGGCAGATCCGCCTGCGGAACCTGGCCGGGCCTTTGCTGCTCGACGTCGCGGGGCTGTCGCGCCGCGAACGCGACGCGCTGGCCAAGCCGCTGGGCCGCGCGCTCGCGCCCGACCCGCTGACGCGGTTGCTGGGTTTGGGGCCGCTCGGCTTGTTCGAGATGCAGCGCCGGCGCGTCCACCCGCCGCTGCACGAGGTGCTCGGCTGGCCGCCTTCGCCTCTCACCCACGGCCTGGCGGCGCTGCGCCGCGCCGCGCGCGAGGCCGCCGCGGTCCCTGGCCGGCCGCTCGCGCTGCGTGCCGCGCCCGCCG
>CADCTL010000281.1 GCA_902805625.1 uncultured Acetobacteraceae bacterium | reverse complement strand
CTGTTCACCTTCATCGCGGCGCTCACCGTTGCGCCGCTGCTGCACGACCGCTTGCCGTTCGATCCGGTGGGCGACTTGGCGCCGATCTCCTCCGGGGCCGGGGACTTCGCCGTGGTCGCGGCCGCGCCGGGGCTGCCCGTGTCGGGCCTCGCCGACTTGGTCGAGTTGGCGCGGCGGCGGCCGGGCGCGCTGAATTGGGCGTCCGGGTCCGGCGACATCTACATGGCTTTCCACAACCTCGTGCGCCGCCGCGGCCTGGACATGAACTACGTGTCCTACCGCACGCCCGCCCCCGCCTTGGGCGACCTGGCCGAAGGGCGCCTGGACGCGGCCGTCATGCCCTTGGCGACGGCGCTGCCGCAGGTCGCCGCGGGCCGGATGCGCGTGCTCGCGGTCGCCAACCCCGGGCGCTCGCCCGCGGCGCCCGACGTGCCCACCGCCGCCGAGGCGGGCTTCCCCGAGATGACCTTCGAAGGCGTGCTGGGCTTCTTCGCGCCGAACGCCATGCCGGCCGCCCTGCGCGAGCGGATCGCCGCCGACGTGCGCGCGGTCGTCGCCGAGCCCGAGTTCCGGGCCCGGCTGCAAGGCCTGGGGATGACCGCCCGCGCCGACACGCCGGCCGGGTTCGCCGCGGTCGTGGACGCGAACCGGTCGCACTGGGCCGAAGTGGCGCGCGCCCACGGGGCCAAGCCGGAGCGGTAGGCGCTGCCGCAGCCGGCCGGCGCCGTCAGTCCGGCTGAATGCGCGCGCGGCGCACCACGGCGGCCCAGCGCTCGGCGTCGGCGCGGATCAGCGCGCCCAACGCCTCCGGGGGCTCGTTCACCGCCTCCAAGCCGAGCGCGGCGACCCGGTCCGCCACGTCCGGCCGGGCGAGCACGCGCGCCGTCTCCGCGTTGACGCGGGCGACGATGGCGGGGTCGGTGCCGGCGGGGGCGACGAGGCCGTGCCAGCCCACCGCCTCGGCGCCGCGGACGCCGGCCTCGGCGAGGGTCGGCACTTCGGGCAGCGCCAGGGTGCGCTGGCCGGACGACACGAACAGGCCGCGCATGCGCCCGGCGCGCACGTGGTCCGCCACCGCCCCGATGTTGATGAGCACGCCCTGCAAGGAGCCGCCGAGCAGGTCGTTCACCGCCAGCGCGCCGCCGCGGTAGGGCACGTGGGTCCAGCGCGCCTCGGCCGCTTCCTGCACCACCTCGCCCAGCAGGTGCGCGAGGCTGCCGTTGCCCGGCGTGCCGACCGCGACGGGGACGCGGCGCGCGAGCTTGAGGAAGTCTTCCAGGTTGCGAGCGGGGTGGTCGGCGCGCACCACGAGGATCTGCGGCACCCGCACGGCGCGGGCCACCGGCGCGAAGTCCACCACCGGGTCGAATTTGAGGTTCGGGAACAGCGCCTTGTTGATGGACAGGCTGTCCGAACCCGCGAGCAGCGTGTAGCCGTCCGGCCGCGCCCGCGCGGCGTGCTCGTAGCCGATGTTGCTGCCGGCGCCGGGCTGGTTCTCCACCACGACGTTCTGGCCGAACGCGTCCGTCAGGTGCCGGGCGAGCAGGCGGGCGACGATGTCCTGGCTGCCGCCGGCGGCGACCGGGACGATGATCCGCACGGTGTGCTCGGGCCAGGCGGCGGGCGTGGCCTGGGCGCGCGCGGAGTTGGTCCAAGCGGCGGCGGGGCGGGCTGCGAGCGCCGCCGCGGTGGCGGGCAGCAGCGCGAGGAGGTTGCGGCGGTGCATGGTGTCTCTTCCTGAAGGTCAGGCCGCGGCCGCGGCGGGGCGCCCGGCGAGGGCGAGCGCGGCGTCGTGGCCGATGCGGTGGGCGAAGTCGCCGAAGCCCTCGCCGGCGCGGCGTTGCGCGGCGAAGGCGGCGAACAGAGGTTCGAGCGTCGTGCCGATGTCCTCTTCCGGCACGCGTTCGAGGAACTTGTAAGACAAGCGCGTGCCCTCGAAGTCGCCGCCGAGGAAGACGGCGAACTTGCCCGGCACGCGGCCGACCAGGCCGATGTCGCCGGAGTAGGGGCGCGCGCAGCCGTTCGGGCAGCCGGTGATCCGGAGCGACATGCGCTCCCCCGACAGGCCGTGCCGCGCCAGCGCGGCTTCGAGCTGGGCGAGGATGGGCGCGCGGACGCGCTCCGCCTCCGTCAGCGCGAGGCCGCAGGTGGGCAGCGCGGGGCAGGCGAGCGCCCAGCGCGACAGGGGCGTCAGGTCGTCGGCCAAGGTCACGCCGTGGGCGCGCAGCACGGCCTCGACCTCCGCGCGGGCCTCCTCCGGCAGGTTGGTCAGCAGCACGTCCTGCTGCGGGGTGAAGACCGGGTCGGCGCCGTGGCTCCGAACGACCTCGCGCAGCGCGCTGCGGAGCCCGATGTCGTCGGTGTCCTGGATGCGGCCGGAGGGCACCGGCACGCCGAGCCACCAGCGCCCGTCGCCCTGCGGGTGCCAGCCGAGCAGTTCCGGCATCTTGAGGCGCGGCAGGTCACGGGGCGCCGGCAGCGGGCCGCCCCAGTAGGCGGCCAACTCTTCGCGCACCGTGTCCACGCCGCGGTCGTCCAGCACGTACTTCAGGCGGGCGCGGCGGCGGTCGGAGCGGTCGCCGTGGTCGCGCTGGTAGCGGACCACGGCCTCGGCGGCGCGGAGCAGGTCGTCCGGTCCGACGAAGGCGATGGCGGTGGCGAGGCGCGGGTAGGTGTCGGCGCGGTTGTGCGTCATGCCCTGGCCGCCGCCGATGCAGACCTGGTAGCCCTGGAGGACGCCGTTCTCGAACACGGCTATGAAGCCGAGGTCGTTGCTCAACACGTCCACGCTGTTGTCGCCGCCGTTCTCGTCGAGGTGGGCGACGGCGATCTTGAACTTCCGCGGCAGGTAGGTGGCGCCGTAGAGCGGCTCCTCCTCCTCGCCCGACCCGGCGACGCGCTCATCGTCGAGGAAGATCTCGTGGTAGGCGCGGGTGCGCGGCATCAGCGCGGCGGCCAGCATCCGGGCGTCGGCCAGCACGCGGGCGTGGGCGGCGTCGCGGACCGGCGCCGGGCTCGCCATCACCTGCCGCACCACGTCGCCGCACGCGGCCATGGTGGTCAGCAGGGCGTGGTTCACCTCGGCGATCGTCGCCTTGACATTCTCCCGCAGCACGCCGTGGAATTGCATGGAGGCGCGGGTGGTGACCCGCAGCGTTGAGTTGGCGTACCGATCCGTCAGGGCGTCCAGCACGAGGTACTGCGCCCCCGTCATCGCGCCGCCGGTCGGGCGGACGCGGACCATGAACTGCCATTCCTTGTCGTCGCCGCGCTGCTTGCGGGCGGTGGCGGTGTCGCGGTCGTATTGTTCGTAAAAACCGTGGAATTTTACAAGGGTATGGGCGGTTTCGCTGATGCCGCCACGCGCCTCGGAGGCGGCCAGCGCTTCTGCGACGTCGCCGCGGAGACCCCGGCTCGCTTCCTTCTGCCCTTCGACCCCGGAGGGCTTTTTCGCACTAGCCATGGTCGGCCTACCCATTCTCGAGAAAAACACTTGTGGATTGTGAAAGGCGAAATCTACTCTCTGTCAAACGTATTTCTCGGGATGAGCGTATGAGCGTCGTGGAATATGGCTCCGCCCTCGCGTCCGGCGAGGGGCCGCGGCCGGGCGAAGTGTGGTTGGTGGGCGCCGGGCCCGGCGACCCTGGCCTGCTCACCTTGCGCGCCGCGGAGGCGCTGCGGCGTGCCGACCTCGTGCTGCACGATGCTCTCCCTGGGCGGGCCGTGTTGCGGCTGGTGCGGCCCGGCGCCAAGATCGTGCCGGTAGGCAAACGGAAAGGTATCGCGCCTTTGCCGCAGGCCGCGATCAACGTTCGGTTGATCGCCGGCGCCCGCGCCGGGCTGCGGGTGGTGCGGCTGAAGGGCGGCGACCCCTTCGTGTTCGGCCGCGGCGGCGAGGAAGCGGCGGCGCTGGCCGAGGCCGGCATCCCCTGGCGCGTGGTGCCGGGCGTGTCCGCCGGGCTCGCGGCGCCGGCCGCGGCGGGCATCCCCCTCACCCACCGCGGCGTTTCCAGCGCCGTGACCTTCGTGACCGGCCACGACGAGACGGGCGGGATGCCCGGCAACGTGGACTGGGGGGCGCTGGCGCGGGCGGGCGGCACGATCGCCGCCTTCATGGCGCTCTCCCGGCTGGATGAGATCGCGCTGCGCCTGTTGGCCGAAGGGCGCCCGCCGGGGACGCCGGTGGCGGTGGTGTCGGGGGCGAGCCTGCCCGGCCAAGCCGTGCTGCGGACCACGCTCGGCACCTGCACGCTGGACGCGCGGCGCGCGGCCTTGCCGACGCCGGCGCTGGTGGTGATCGGCGAGGTGGCCGGATTGGCGGCGTCGTTGCTGTCGCCCGTTCTTGCCGCCGACGCCGCGCGCCGCGCCGTCGGCTGATCGCGCGCGACCGCGGAACGCCCCGTGTGGTATCGGCGCGCCCGCGCTCCTAGATGCGGGGCCGCCCGAGCCCCGCGGGATCCATCAGCAACCGAGGAAAACAAGAGCCATGACCATCCAACTCGGCCAAGTCGCGCCGGATTTCGAGGCCGAGACCACGCAAGGGCGCATCCGCTTCCACGAGTGGCTCGGCGACGCCTGGGGCGTGCTGTTCAGCCATCCGAAGGACTTCACCCCCGTCTGCACCACGGAGCTGGGCGAGACCGCGCGCCTCAAGCCGGAGTTCGACAAGCGCAACGTGAAGGTCATCGGCCTGTCCGTGGACCCGCTGGGCCGCCACGCCGGCTGGGCCTCCGACATCGAGGAGACGCAGGGCCACGCGGTGAACTTCCCGATGATCGCGGACCCCGACCAAGCCGTGTCGAAGCTCTACGGCATGGTGCATCCGGAAGCCGACCCGACCATCACCGTCCGCACCGTGTTCGTGGTGGACCCGAACAAGAAGGTCCGGATGATGATGATCTACCCGCCCTCCGCCGGGCGCAGCTTCCACGAAATCCTGCGGGTGATCGACAGCCTGCAACTGACGGACCGCGCCAAGGTCTCGACGCCGGTGAACTGGGAGCCGGGCGACCGCGCCATCATCGCGCCGTCCATCTCGGACGAGCAGGCGAAGGCGATGTTCCCGCAGGGCTGGGAGACGAAGAAGCCTTACCTGCGCTACGTCGAGGTGAAGTAGCGACGGGCGGCTCGGCGGCGGTCAAATCGAGCCGTCGCCGCGGCCTCGCGCGGCAGGGCGCGCCGCGTGCCACCTCGCGGGCGCCGCCTGAGCGGCCCTGAAGCGCGGCGGAACGTGCCCGCGCCCCATTCCACCGCGCGACCCTCCCTCGAATCGAGCGCCGCCTCCAAACCCTGCCCGCGCCGCCGCGTT
>CADCTL010000280.1 GCA_902805625.1 uncultured Acetobacteraceae bacterium | reverse complement strand
CTGGCCTAGGCCGGGGTGCCGAACACGCATCTGCGGCTGGAGGCCGTGGGCATCCGCGGCAACGGCCACATGATGATGATGGAGAAGAACAGCTCCGAGGTCGCCGGCGCCATCGCGGACTGGATCGAGGCCAACCTGCGCTGAGGCGCTGCCCTCTTCCGCCATGGCGCGCCCGGCTGACGCTGCTCGCGCCGGCCATCGTGGAGGCGATCCTGGACGGGCGGCAGCCACCGGAGCCGCCATGCCGGAACGCCGGTGCTCAGCCGCCTCGCGGGGCGCCAGCGCCAGCGCCGAAGGGGGCCGGGAGTCAGCGCAGCCCGGCGTTGACGGCCGCCAGGGCCGCCGCGCCCGGGCAGAGCGCCGCGTCGTCGAGGCGGTTCAACGGCGCTCGCACCGTGCGGAGCCCGGCGTGGATGTCGGACGGTTCGGGGTCCACGTAGAGCAGGCCGGTGACGATCTCGCCCTCCGCCTTGCGCTGCTGCAGGTAGGCCATGGCGGAGAGCCGGTCGGTCGGGTCGTGCCCGTCATGCAGCTTGCGGAGCCGCAGCACGGAGCCGTCGTGCTGCGCCACGTCGCGGACCTCGCCGGCGTCGTAGTCGGCGGTGACGGGCCGGCGGCCGAGGATGACGTCGAGCCGGTTCACCGCCTCGTTGTGCTCCCGGACGAAATCGTAGCTCTTGGTCGAGCCCTCGTGGTTGTTGAAGGCGACGCACGGGCTGAGGCAATCGATGAAGGCGGCGCCGGGGTGGCGGATCGCGCCCTTGATGAGGGGCACGAGCTGGTCCTTGTCGCCGGAGAAGCCGCGCGCGACGTAGGTGGCGCCGAGCTGCAGCGCCATGGCGACGAGGTCGATCGGCTCGTCGGCGTTGACCGCGCCCTTCTTCGCCTTGGATCCCTTGTCGGAGGTGGCGGAGAACTGCCCCTTGGTGAGCCCGTACACGCCGTTGTTCTCGACGATGTAGGTCATGTCCACGCCGCGGCGCATGATGTGCGCGAACTGCCCGAAGCCGATCGAGGCGCTGTCGCCGTCGCCCGACACGCCGAGGTAGACCAGGTCGCGGTTGGCCAGGTTGGCGCCGGTCAGCACCGAGGGCATGCGGCCGTGGACGGAGTTGAAGCCGTGCCCGGCGCCCAGGAAGTAGTCCGGCGTCTTCGAGGAGCAGCCGATGCCGGACATCTTGGCCACGCGGTGCGGCGCGATCTCCAGCTCGAAGCAGGCCTGGACGATCGCGGCGCTGATGGAGTCGTGCCCGCAGCCGGCGCAAAGGGTGCTCACAGCGCCCTCGTAATCGCGCCGGGTGAAGCCGAGCGCGTTCCTGGGCAGGCCGGGGTGGTGCAGCTTGGGCTTGGGAAGGAAGCTCATGATGCGACCTTGCGGATGGGAACGGCGCCGTGCGCGACCGCCCTGTCGCGGATCGCGGCGTTGATGAAGCGCGCGGTGATCGGCGTGCCGTCATAGTGGAGGACGGGGACGAGGCGCGCCGGATCCACGCCGCACTCGTTCACGATCAATGTGCGGAGCTGCGCGTCGCGATTCTGCTCGACTACGAAGACCCGGTCGTGCCCGGCGATGAATGCGGCGACGTCGTCGTGGAAGGGGAAAGCGCGGATGCGCAGCGCGTCGAGGCGCACGCCCTCCGCCTCCAGCAATCCTAAGGCTTCTCCCATCGCCGCAGCCGTGGAGCCGCAGTGGATGACGCCCATGCGTGCCGGGCCGGCCGCCCGTCGCGCGACGGGACGGGGCACGCGGGACTTCGCCGTCTCGAACTTGCGGAGCAGCCGCTCCATGTTGTCCACGTAGGCCGCGCCCTGCTCGGTGTACTTGGCGTAGCGGTCGCGCGACGTGCCGCGCGTGAAGAAGGCGCCCTTGGAGGGATGGGTGCCAGGGTAGGTGCGGTACGGAATGCCGTCGCCGTCCACGTCGAGGTAGCGGCCGAAGGCGCGGCCGGCTTCCAGCTCCCCGGCGGTCATCACTTTGCCGCGGTCCATGCGGCGGGTGTCGTCCCAGGCGAGTGGCTCGCACAGCCAGTCGTTCATGCCGATGTCGAGGTCGAGCAGGACGAAGACGGGGGTTTGGAAGCGGTCCGCGAGGTCGAAGGCCTGGGCCGCCATCTCGAAGCACTCCCGCGGGTCCTCGGGGAAGAGCACGATGTGCTTGGTGTCGCCGTGGCTGGCGTAGGCGGCGGCCAGCACGTCGGATTGCTGCGTCCGCGTCGGCATGCCGGTGCTGGGGCCGGCGCGCTGCACGTCGAAGATGACGGAGGGGATCTCGGCGAAGTACGACAGGCCCACGAACTCCTGCATCAGCGAGATGCCGGGGCCGCTGGTCGCGGTGAAAGCCCGCGCGCCGTTCCAAGCCGCGCCGATCACCATCCCGATGGAGGCCAGCTCGTCCTCCGCCTGCACGATGGCGTAGCGCTTCTCCCCTGTCGCGGGGTCGGTCCGGAAGCGGCGGCAGTAGCGCTCGAAGCCTTCGGCGAGGGAGGTGGAGGGCGTGATCGGATACCAGGCGCAGACCGTGGCGCCGCCATACACGGCTCCGAGACCGGCGGCGCTGTTGCCGTCCAGGTAGATGCGGTCGCCCACGGCGTCGGAGCGCTGGAGACGCAGGCCGATCGGGCAAGAAAGGTTGTCCAACGCCCAGCCGCGCCCCATGCGGAAGGCGTCCCGGTTGGCCTTTGCGAGCTTCTCCTTGCCC
Source organism: uncultured Acetobacteraceae bacterium (assembly GCA_902805625.1). Lineage (GTDB taxonomy): Bacteria > Pseudomonadota > Alphaproteobacteria > Acetobacterales > Acetobacteraceae > Craurococcus. Next base: position 2,617 of record CADCTL010000280.1, on the reverse strand, counting down.
TTGTACTGCTCCGCCAGCAGCGTCTCCACCACCTCCGGCTCCATGCCGAGCAGGGCGGAAAGGGCGCCGACGTACATGATGTTCTTGAGGAGCTGCCGCTGCCGCGCGTCGGTGTAGGCGGCGTTGCACAGCATGGTCAGCGGGACGCCGATGACATTGAGGTCTTCGCGGAAACGGGACAAGGGCATGGGTTTGGTGGAGTCGTAGACGAGGTAGCCGCCGGGTTCGATCTCCGCCAGGTCGCGGTCCCAGGTCTGCGGGTTCACCGCCACCATCAGGTCCACGCCGCCGCGACGGCCGAGGTGCCCGTCGATGCTGACGCGCACCTCGAACCAGGTCGGCAGGCCCTGGATGTTGGAAGGGAAGATGTTCCGCGACGCGATGGGCACGCCCATGCGGAGGATCGAGCGGGCGAAGATCTGGTTGGCGCTGGCGGAGCCGGAGCCGTTGACGTTCGCGAACTTGACCACGAAGTCGTTGGTCGCGGTTATCGGCCGCGGCATGGCTGCACTCCCCCCATCGCGGGCGGCAGGACGGTCTTCGCGGCTTCCAACAGGAACTTCTGCATGTCCCAGGCGCCGGTCGGGCAGCGCTCCGCGCACATGCCGCAGTGGAGGCACACGTCTTCGTCTTTGGCCATGACGCGGCCGGTCTTTAGCCCGTCCTGCACGTAGAGGGCCTGGGCCGGGTTCAGGGCCGGGGCCTTGAGGCGCGTCCGCAACTCGCCTTCCTCGCCGTCCTGCGTGAAGGTGATGCAGTCCACCGGGCAGATGTCGACGCAGGCGTCGCACTCGATGCAGAGCGGCGCCTTGAACACCGTCTGGACGTCGCAGTTCAAGCAGCGCTGGGCTTCCTTGAAGGCCAGCTCGCGGTCGTAACCCAGCTCCACCTCGGCCCGGATGTCGCGCAGCGACGCCTCCTGCTCGCGGTGCGGCACCTTGTAGCGTAGGTCGAGGGATACGCCGTTGTCGTAGCTCCACTCGTGGATGCCCATCTTTTGGCCGGACATGACCACGAGCGGCGGCGGGCGCTCCTCCACCGCTTCGCCACGGCAGAAGCGGTCGATGGAGACGGCCGCCTCGTGGCCGTGCGCCACCGCCCAGATGATGTTCTTCGGTCCGAAAGCCGCGTCGCCGCCGAAGAACACCCGGGGAAGGGTGGACTGGAAGGTCGTCGCGTTCAGCTCCGGCAGGCCCCGGCGGTCGAACCCGATGCCGATGTCGCGCTCGATCCAGGGGAAACTGTTCTCCTGGCCGATGGCGACGAGCACGTCGTCGCACCCGACCACGACGTCGGCCTCGCCGGTGGGCGCGAGGGTGCGGCGACCCTCGGCGTCCTGCTCCGCCTTGACCCGCTGGAACCGCACGCCGGTGAGGCGGCCGCCCTCGTGCAGCACCTCGGCCGGGACGAGCCAGTTGAGGATCGGGATGCCCTCGTCCAGGGCGTCCTGCTTCTCCCAAGGGCTCGCCTTCATCTCGTCGAAGCCGGAGCGGACGACGACCGTCACCTCCTCGCCCCCGAGGCGGCGGGCGGAGCGGCAGCAATCCATGGCGGTGTTGCCGCCGCCGAGCACGACCACGCGGCGCCCGATGCGCTCCACATGGCCGAACGACACGGAAGCCAGCCAATCGATGCCGATGTGGATGTTGGCCGCCGCCTCCGCCCGCCCCGGCGCGTCGAGATCGCGCCCGCGCGGTGCGCCGCAGCCGACGAAGACCGCGTCGTAGCCTGCGCCCAGCAAGCCCTTCAGGCTTTCCACCCGTTCTCCGTAGTGCGTGACGACGCCGCCGCGGTCGGTGATGTAGCCGACCTCTTCGTCGATGACGCTCTCGGGCAGGCGGAAGCGCGGGATCTGGCTGCGGATGAAGCCGCCGCCGCGCGCCTCGCCGTCGAAGACGTGCACCTCGTAGCCGAGCGGGGCGAGGTCGCGCGCCACGGTCAGGCTGGCCGGCCCGGCGCCGATGCAGGCGATGCGCCTGCCGTTGCGGGTTTCCGGGATCGGCGTCAGGCGCGCGCGCACGTCATCCTTGTTGTCGGCGGCGACTCGCTTGAGCCGGCAGATCGCCACCGGCTCGTCCTCGACCCGGCCGCGTCGGCAGGCGGGCTCGCAAGGCCGATCGCAGGTGCGGCCAAGGATCCCTGGAAAAACATTGGAGTGCCAGTTGACCATGTACGCGTCGGTGTAACGGCTTGCCGCGATCAGACGTATGTATTCCGGCACGGGCGTGTGCGCGGGGCAGGCCCACTGGCAGTCCACCACCTTGTGGAAGAAGGATGGCTCGGAGATATCGGTGGGTTTCACCTGCGTTGCTCTCCCCGAGATGCCCCGGGCGGCACAGGCACGACTCTGCGGGCCGCAACGCCGCGCTCTGAGCCCGCAGCGGGATGCTTGTTTCGTCCAATACCGCTCATCTGAACGGACGTCCTCCCAGGACTTTCGTTAGAGGCTGCCCCAGCTCCGGACGCTCGGCAACAATGACTTTTGCATGAACGTCGTGTCACGGTGCTTCCAGGTTGTGGTTTCTTTCAGCGAGTGGAAGCGTGATTGCCGTCATGCAGGGCTGCGGGACTGGGGGGGTCTGCTTCCGAACGAAAGGCGGCACGCAAATACAGCAGG
>CADCTL010000279.1 GCA_902805625.1 uncultured Acetobacteraceae bacterium | reverse complement strand
TCCGGAAGCCCGACCACGAGGAAGGCCGGCAGCCCGGAGGCGATCTGGACCTGCACCTCCACCGGCACGGGCTCGATGCCGGAAAAGGCGAAGCTGAGGACGCGGGCGATGCTCATGGTGGCCGTCAGAGTAAGCGCCACGCCGGATATTTCAATCAAAGGTTGAGAAGAATGCAGAACGTTCCTATACGGGGCGGACTCTGCTCCAACGAGAAGGCGGCAACGTGCGGCGGTTCCGGGCGCTCCTTTCCACGATGGCAGTGGCGGGCATTTGCGGCTGCACGGCGACGGCGGAGCACCGCCCGCACCACGCCGTCACGATTCACTCGGATCCCGCCGGCGCGGCCTGCTTGCTCACGGGCGGCGCCGAGCCGATCACGGAGGTCGCGGCCACGCCGGCCGTAGCGCGGCTGCCCCAGTCGCCGCGCGACGTGCGGGTGTTCTGCACGTCGCCGGGCCACGCGCCCGTCGCCGCGATCTTGCCCGCCGAAACCGAAGCGAAGAAGGTCGTCGCCGCGGCCCTGCTTTAGGGGGCGGCTCCCGCGGCCATCGGCACCATGATGGGCGCCGCGCGCTCCTACGCGCCGAAGCTGGATGTCACCCTGCCACCGATGCGGTTCCGGACGGCGCAGGACCGCGATCGGTTCTTCGCGGATCGTGCGGAGGAGAGCCGGCGCCACTTCGACCAGCCGATCCGGGCGAACAAGGGGATGTGCCGCTCCGACGAGTTCGGGTGCCAGCACATGATCGCTGAAATGGAGCGCGCCAGGGACGAGGAGCTGGCACGGCTCGAGAAGCTGCGGGAGGCGACGCTCGCGTCGCCCTGAACCGCTTTCGGTCGGGCTGTGGTCAGCCCGAAGCGGCTCTAGCCGTTGTTGTTGACCCGGCGATCCATGCCCGGGGTGCCTGCACCCCGGGCGACCGCCGACCGAGTGGAGCGGCCGCGGTTTACCCGGCCGTCGCCTCCGCCGCCCGCATCACCCGGAGGAAGTTGCCGGACCAGAGCAGCCCGACCTCGCGCGGTCCGTAGCCCCGCCCGCGCAGGGCCGCCGTGAGGCCGCCGGTCTCCGCCGCGTTCTCCCACCCTTTGACGCCGCCGCCGCCGTCGAAGTCGGAGGACAGGCCCACGTGCTCCACGCCGATGCGGCGCACCGCGTGGTCCACGTGGTCCGCCATGTCCTCCACGCTCGCCTCCGCCGCTGCACCTTGCCCGGGCGGCGGGGCCCGCAGAAAGGCCGACACCGCGGTCACCTGGACCAGACCGCCCACGCGACGGAGGGCATCGAGCTGCTCATCGTCGATGTTGCGGGGGTGGTCGCGCAGCGCCCGGCAGGCGGTGTGCGTCGCCACCACGGGGCTGCGCGAGACCTCCGCCGCCTGCATCATTCCCGCTTTGGACACATGGGAAACGTCCACCATCATGCCCGCCCGGTTCAACGCCCCGATCGCGTCGCGGCCGAGCGCGGACAAGCCGCCGTGCTCCGCCGCTTCGTCGCCCAGCGAAGGCTTGGGCCGCGCGCTGTCGGCGAGGTCGTTGTGGCCGTCGTGGGTCAGGGTCAGATAGCAGGCGCCGAGCGCGCGCCAGCGCGCCACGGCGCCGAGGTCACTTCCCATGGCGTAGCCGTTCTCCACAGCGGAGAGCACCGCCAGCGCGCCGGCCGCGACGGCCTCCTCCAATTCGGCCGCCGTGGCGCAGAACCGCCGCGCGACGCCGTCCGCCCGGCCGCGGATGTGGCGCAGCATCGCTTCGGCCCGCGCCGCCGCTTCCGCGTGCCCGGCCGCGTCGCGCCGGCCCTGCGGCACGTAGGCGACGAACACCGCGCCCCGCAGCCCGCCCCGCTCCATCTTGGGGAAGTCCACGCGCATCGGCCCTTCCAGCCGCGGGTCCGGCGGATTCGGCCAGCGGATGTCGATGTGCGTGTCGAGGGTGAAGACCGCGCTCATGCCGCCTCGCTCCACCCGGTCAGGAAGCGCGCGAGCAGCGCTCCCAGCAGGTCCACGTTGTAGCCGCCCTCCTGCGTGATCGCCGTCGGCAGGCGCAAGCCGGCGAGGGCGGCGCCCGCCCGCGCGAAGCCGTCAGGCGTCACCTTCAGGGCCGCCAAGGGTTCGTCCTTGCTGGCGTCGAAGCCGAGCGGCACCACCAACGCCTCCGCCCCGAAGCCCCGCGCCGCCTCGATCCCGTGCCGGACCGCGCCCAGCCAAGCGCCGTCGCCGCTGCCGAGAGGCAGGGGGAGGTTGACGTTCCGTCCTTCGCCGGCGCCCGCGCCCCGCTCATCGGCGTGGCCGACGTACCAAGGGTAGTACCGTGTCGGGTCCGCGTGGACCGAGACGGTCAGCACCTCGGCGTCCTCCCAGAAGATGCCCTGAGTCCCGTTGCCGTGGTGGCTGTCTATGTCGATCACCGCCACCCTCGACGCCCCCGCGCGGCGGAGCGCCCGTGCCGCCAGCGCGGCGTTGTTGACGTAGCAATGCCCGCCTGCCCGCGCCGCGTAGGCGTGGTGGCCCGGCGGCCGGCACAGGGCATAGGCACTGCCGCCCTTCGCCGCCTCCGCCGCGGCGGCCAGCGCCGTCCCGGCGGCGGCCAAGCAAGCCTCCCAGGTGCCGGGGCCGATTGGGCAAGCCGTGTCGGCCGTGAACCAGCCCACGCGACCGATCACGCCGTCCCCGGGCCGCGCGCCCTGCGCCAGCATCTCCGGCGCGGGGTGGATGTTCGCCACCGCTTCCGGCCCCGCGCCGGGCAGCGCCGCCCAGTCGCCCGCGGCGCTCGCCAGGAAGTCGAGGTAATCGCGGGTATGCACAGCGGCGAGCGCGGCGGCGTCCGGCAGCGGCGCGGTTCCCGGCGCCAATCCGAGGCCATCGAGGCCCGCGAGCAGCGACCCGACGCGGGCCGGCACCTCGAAGTTGCGCCGCACTTCGCCGCGTTGGAGGAAGAAGCGCGGGTCGTGCCGCACGTGGTCCGGGTGGTGGAAGGCGCGCATCGCGGCATCCTACAGCGGATCGGCGCGCCGGTCGCCATCTGGACAGCGCCGGAACGCCAGGCTGCACTGCCCGTCCAGTTCCGCCGAGGACTCCACGGATGCCGAACGCCATCGACCCCGGCGCGCGCCGCGCCATCCTCGACGCCGTGGACTCGCTGCGGGAGGAGGCGGTCGAGGCCCTGGCGCGCCTGGTCCGCTGCCCATCGACGCTCGGCAACGAAGCGTCGGCGCTCGACGAGATGGCGCGCGTCTACGAGAGCCTCGGCCTGTCACCGAGGCGCGTGCCGACCATGCCGGAACAACTCGCCGGCCACCCCGGTTTCTCCCCGCCTCTGATCCCGTACGAAGGCCGCGACAACGTGGTGGCCACGCACCGGCCGGACCGGGGCGGCGGCGGCCGCAGCCTCACCTTGCAAGGCCACCTCGACGTGGTGCCTGAAGGCGCCGCGGACATGTGGGCCACGCCGCCCTTCGAGCCCTCCGTCCGCGACGGCCGCATGTACGGCCGTGGGGCGGGCGACATGAAGGCCGGCGACGTGTCCTACTGCATGGCTTTCAAGGCGCTGCGCTTGGCCGGGCTGCAACCCGCGGCGGAGGTGCAGATGCACTCGGTGGTCGAGGAGGAATGCACCGGCAACGGCGCGCTCGCCTGCATGCTGGCGATGCCCAAAACGGACGCCGTCATCATCCCGGAGCCCGGCCCCGGCATGGACGCGCTCTACACCGCCGAGGTCGGCGTGGTCTGGGCGTGGGTGACGGTGAGCGGCCGGCCCGCGCACGTCCGCGACATGCAGTCGGGCATCAACGCCATTGAAGCCGCGTCCACCATCGCCGCCGCCTTCAAGGACTACGAGCGGGCGATGAACGACGGCGAGCGCATCCACCCCGCCTTCCGCGGCCTGAACCACCCGGTGAACGTCAATCTCGGCACCATCGAGGGCGGCGAATGGAACAGCAGCGTGCCCACGCGAGCGCGCATCGGCATGAGGGTGGGCGTCATGCTCGGCTACACCGCGGCCGAGACCAAGGCCGACATCGAGCGCCTCGTGGCCGAGGCGGCGCGCGGCGAACGCCTGCGCGGCGCGCAGGTGAAGCTGGAGTTCAAGGGCTTCATGGCCGACCCATGCGCCTTCGACACGGAGGCCGACATCGTGCGCCTCGCCCGCCGCGCCCACGCCGAGGCCACGGGCGGCACGCTCCGCGACTACCCCGCCACCGGCCTGACGGACGGCCGCCACTTCGTGCTGCACCAGAACACGCCCGTCGCCTGCTTCGGCCCGGACGCCCAGGAGATCCACGGCATAGACGAGAGCGTGGGCCTGGACAGCATGCACGGCATCACCCGCACCATCGCCCTGACCATGGCCGAGTGGTGCGGCGTCGAGCCGGCGGCGCGGCGATGAGCGGCGCGTCCAATCTGCCCGTGTCCGGCGAGCGCATGTGGTCCTCCCTCATGGAGATGGCCCGCATCGGCGCGCTGCCGAACGGCGGCTGCGACCGCCAAGCGCTGACGGACGAGGACGGCGAAGCCCGCCACCTCCTGCGTCGCTGGGGAGAAGCGATCGGGCTTTCGTTGAGCGTGGACCGCCTCGGCAACATGGTCTTCCGCCGCGAGGGGCGCGATCCGTCGCGCCCGGCGGTCGCGGTCGGCAGCCACCTCGACACCCAGCCCACCGGCGGCAAGTTCGACGGCGTTCTCGGCGTGCTGGCCGGGCTGGAGATCATGCGCGCCTTGCACGAGGCGGGCGCCGAAACCGAAGCGCCGCTGCTCCTGGTCAACTGGACCAACGAGGAGGGCGCCCGCTTCGCGCCGCCCATGATGGGCAGCGGCGCCGCCATGGGCATCCTCCCGGAAGCCGAAATCCTCGCCAAGACGGACGGGAGCGGCGCCGTGTTCGGCGAAGAGCTGCGCCGCATCGGCTGGCAGGGCGAAGCCGACCCGGCGGCGTTGCTGAACATGGGCGCCTACCTCGAACTCCACATTGAGCAAGGGCCGGTGCTGGAAGACGAGGGCTTCGACGTCGGCGTCGTCACCCACGCCCTCGCGCAATCCTGGTTCGAGGTGGCGGTTGAAGGGGCCGAGTCGCACGGCGGCTCCCGCATGGCCGGGCGGCGCGACGCGCTGGTGGCCGCGGCCCCGCTCGTCGCCGCCGTGGAGGAGATCGCCCTGGCCGCGCGCGGCGCGGACGGGGAGGTGGGCCGCGGCACGGTCGGACAGCTCGACGTCCACCCCGGCAGCCGCAACGTCGCCCCCGGCCGGGTCCGCTTCAGCGTGGACACGCGCCACGGCGATCCTGAACAACTCGAATGGATGGGCCGCGAACTCGCGTCCCGCGCCGCCGCGGTCGCCGCCGAGCGCAAGGTGTCGATCGAGGTTG
>CADCTL010000278.1 GCA_902805625.1 uncultured Acetobacteraceae bacterium | reverse complement strand
CACATCCACCACGCCGAGATGCGCGAGGTGGGCGGCGTGCTCTACGTGAACGACGGCGACTGGGTGGAAAGCTGCACCGCGCTGGTGGAGCACGCCGACGGCCGGCTGGAGCTGGTGGACTGGGCCAAGGAGAACGCCTTGTCCTTCTGGCAAGCGCCGCCCGTGCGGCGCCCCGCCGCCGCGGCCTGACGGACGGACAAGCCCCGTGCCGCCGCCCCCCGACGCCGCGCCGGTGCCCACGCCGCGGCGCGGACGGGCGCCGACGGCCGAAGCCGGCGCCCTGCGCTTGCTGATCGTCTCCGACGCCTGGGCGCCGCAGGTGAACGGGGTGGTCCGCACGCTGTCCACCGTGTCTGGCCTGCTGCGCGCCGGCGGCGACACGGTGGAGGTGGTCGGCCCGGACCGCTTCCGCACGGTGCCGGCGCCGTCCTACCCGGAGATCAGGCTGGCGGTCCGGCCGCGCGCGGCGCTGGCGCGCATGGCGGACTCCTTCGCGCCCACGGTCGTCCACGTCGCCACCGAAGGGCCGCTCGGCTGGGCCATGCGCGCGGTGTGCCGGGCGCGGGGCTGGCCCTTCACCACCTCGTTCCACACCAAGTTCCCGGAATACCTGCACGCCCGCACCGGCATACCGCCGCGGCTCGCCTGGGCGGTGCTGCGCCGCTTCCACGAGAGCGGCGCCGGCACCTTCGCCGCCACGCCCTCCTTGCGGGAGGAGCTGGCGCGGCGCGGCTTCACCAAGGTCCGCCCCTGGACCCGCGGCGTGGACCTCGACCTGTTCCGGCCGGAGCCGCGCGATCCGTGGGAAGGGCTGGCGCGCCCGGTGTTCCTCTACGCCGGGCGGGTGGCGGTGGAGAAGAACATCGAGGCCTTCCTCCGCCTCGACCTGCCCGGCTCCAAGGTGGTGGTGGGCGACGGCCCGCAGCGGCAGGCCTTGCAGGCGCGCTTTCCCGAGGCGCGCTTCGCCGGCTGGCGGGAAGGCGCGTCGCTCGCCGCCGCCTACGCCGGCGCGGACGTCTCCGTGTTCCCGTCGCGCACCGACACCTTTGGGCTGGTGATCCTGGAGGCCATGGCCTGCGGCGTGCCGGTCGCGGCCCATCCCGTGACCGGACCCCTCGACGTCATCGGCGGCAGCGGGGCAGGGGTGCTGGACGAGGACCTTGGCCGGGCGGCGAGGGCGGCGTTGGACTGCGACCGGGCGCGCTGCCGCGCCCACGCCGAAACCTTCTCCTGGGCTGCCTGCACGGAAACCTTCCGCCGGCAACTCGTGCCTATCCGAGGCTGAGTCGAGGAGTTTCGCGGCGTGCCTCGGGAGCGGTTTTCGGGCCTCCGATGGCGCGCGCCGTCCGGCGTGAGCGCGGGGCGGCCGGCCCCCGAGCCGTGCCGCCCCTGCCCGAACAACCAACCCACTCGGAGCACCTCCCCATTAGCACCGGCCGCCCCGAACGCGGCTTCAAACGAAAGCGATGCCGTCCGACACATGCGGGAGGATCTTCGCGGCCATCTCGTCCGAGAAGGCCAAGCCATGCACCACCTCGGCCCTGGTGAAGCGGCCGGCGTCGAGGCCGCCGCTCCAGAAAGCCAGGCCGTCCGCGTCCGCGGCCCGGCCGAACACGTTTTGGTAGAGCAGATCCACGAACCCCGCGTTCGTCGTGGCGCCGTACTTCGCCCCGAACTCGCCCGAGCCGACGAACGCCGTTTCCATCTCCCGCGTGGCCAGTCCCGCTCTGCGCGCGTCCGTCCAGTGGACGAGGCCGCCGGCGTCGGGCAGGCGGTCGAGCGTGGCCATGTAGACCCGCACCACGTCCACGGCCGCCGGGTCCGGCGCCCAAAGCCCGTCGGCGAGGGCCGGGGCGGTCTTGGTCTTGAACTCGGCAGAGTCGGAGAAGCCCAGCAACACTTGCTGCCGCGTCAGGACGCCGTTGTCGAGGGCGCCGGTCCAATAGGAAAGGCCCGCCGAGTCGGCCTCCCGGTCGAGGACGTTCTGGTAAAGCAGGGAAACGAAGCCCGCCGCGTCGGGCGCGCCGTAGCGCTGGGCGAACTCGGCGGAGCCGGTGAAGCCGCCTGCCACGGCCTGGGTGGAGGCCGCGCCCGACTCCAGCGCCGCGGCCCAAACGCCCAGGCCGAGCACGTCCGCCGCGCGGCCGAGCGTGGCGAGGTAGAGCCGGTGGACGCCCGCGCCCACGCTGTCCGCGCCGAAATACACCGTCCCGTCCGCGAAGCGGACGGCGTCCATGGAAAGCAAAGTGTCCGTGCCCTCGGGGCCAGCCAGAGTGCCGTACCCTTTGGGGTTGGAGACGGTGGCTTGCCGCCGCAGCGCGCCCGTCGCGGCGGTGTCGGCGCCGTCCCCGCCCCACAGCGTGTCGTTCCCGGCGCCGCCCACGAGCAGGTCGTCGCCCGCGCCGCCCTCCAGCCTGTCGGCGCCGTCGCCGCCGGCGATCAGGTCGTTTCCGCCGTAGCCGAGCAGCACGTCCGCCCCGGCCGAGCCGCGCATCGCATCATCGCCGCGCAGCGCGACCTGGAGCAGCGATTGGAGGTCGCCGCGGTTGATGAGATCGGCCGCGGCCGCGGCGTCCACCGACAAGCCCGTGGCGGCGAAGTCCAGGGCGTTCTGCGTGGAGTGGGTGACAGCGGCCAGCGTGCCGCCGCTCAGGCCGCCGTGGACGTCGTAGGCGAAAGCCCCTTCGTAGACGGTGGTGGCGTAGCCGTTGCCGATGACGATGCGGCCGGCGCTCGCCTCGTGCACGACGCCGTAGAAGGTGAAGGCCGTCTGCATGTTCGCCGGCCGATGCAGCGCCACCTGTGCCAACCGCGCACCCCCCGCCCCGTGAACCCGGCCGCCGCCAATCCGCGGCGTCCGCGGACAATGAGGCGTTCGGGTGAAGAAACAGGAAAGCGCGCTCGCCGGCTGCGGCGCGCCTTGTCCCGCTTATGTGGACGGCCATGAGGGGCGCAAGCGCCGCTCGCTGTTCACAGCAGACGCTCTCTGCTCCACCGCTGCGGTGTTGGCCGATGAAGGGTTCGTGGGTCACTGCTTCAGTGCTTGATCCGGTGTCCCTCCTCGTCACGCGTCGCGTTCAGCGTATGCGGAAGAACCGGTCAGGTGCGCCCTTATGTCCGGCCTGTTCATCGCGACAGCGGCCGCTGGCCATCATGGGTGTGCGCTCACGTGTCAGGCACCAATCTCTAGCGCGTGCTCGAGGCACGATGGGACAAACGGTGTTGCCTGAACTGTTCGATCCCAGTTTCCCACCACGCTGTTCAGCCAACCTACTGCCGGATCAGGCGGGCTCGCGCCCGCCATCTGCCATCCTGCGAGGACGCCTCAAGCCGCCGCGGCGGCCCGCCCCTGCGGATGGTAGACTTCGTCGTGGGTCAGCAAGGCCCACACCATGCGCGCCATCTTGTTCGCCAGGGCGACGCTGACCAGCCGCGCAGGACGCCGTTCCAGGGCCGAGCGGGTCCATGCGCCCACGGCGCTGTTCCAGGACTGCGCCCGGCGGATCATGGACGTGGCGCCCAGGACGAGCAGCCTCCGTATTTCCCGGTTGCCCGCCTTGGTGATCCGGCCGAGGCGCGTCTTGCCGCCGGTGGAGTGCTGCCGCGGCACCAAGCCCAGCCATGCGGCGAACTTCCTCGAACTCTCGAACACCCCGATGTCCGCGATCGTCGCCGCGATCAGGGACGCTGTGATCGGTCCGATCCCCGGGACCGTGGCCAGGCGGCGTGCCGCGCCATCCGACCGGGCATGCGCGACGACCAGCTTCTCGACCGCGTCGATGCTCTCCTGCAAGGCCACCAAACGCTCGTGCAATCCCCGCATCGCCTGTCGGCCGGTCTCCGGAAGAGCTTCCTCCTCCTCGATCCGCGCCATGAGCTGCCCGATCCTGTGGATGCCCAGGGGAACCACCAAGCCGAACTCGGTCGCCAAGCCCCGCATGGCGTTCGCCAGCATCGTCTGCTGCTTCACCAGGATGGAACGGGCCGAGTGCAACGCCAGGGTGCCCTGCTGCTCGAGGCTCTTGACCGGCACGAACTTGATGTTCGGCCGGGAAGCCGCCTCGCAAATCGCCGCGGCGTCGGCGGCGTCGTTCTTCCTGCCCCTCTTGACGAAAGGCCTGACCGCCTCCGAGGGGATCAGCCTCACGTCGTGCCCCAGGCCGGTGAGCAGGCGGCCCCAATGGTGCGCCGCCCCGCAAGCCTCCATGACGACCGTGCAGGCCTCCAGCTTCTCGAAGAACGGCACGAGCTGGTCTCGCCGCAGCTTGTGCGTGCTCACGGCCTTGCCGACCAGATTGAGGGCATGGACCTGGAACACGGCCTTGGCGGTATCCAGACCGATCATGGTGATGCTCACGCCGGACGGCTCCTTCGCTGCTGATCCTGACGGTCCGCACCCTGGCACATCGATGCCGTTGGGGGCCGTCCACCCCATCTCGAGCACGGTGCGGCCCTCCATGGCGGCGTTGGCCACCACCGCGAGCTCCACCAGCGGCCCGCGGGTGATCACGAAGCCGCCGACGTGGGTGGCGAGGTGGCGCGGGAAGCCCTGCAACTCCTCCGCGAGTTGGAGCGCCATGGACAGGCGGCGGTCGGCGGGGTCGAGCCCTTCGCTCCCGGCGATCTCGGCCAGCGAGCGCTCGCCGCCCGGCCCCCAGGACGCCTTGGCGAGCTTGGCCGTGACGTCCTCCGACAGGCCCATGGCCTTGCCGACCTCGCGCACGGCCGAGCGGGTGCGGAAGCGGATCACGGTGGCGGCGATGGCGGCGCGCTCGCGGCCGTAGCGGTCGTAGATGTGCTGGATCACCTCCTCCCGGCGCTCGTGCTCGAAGTCGATGTCGATGTCGGGCGGCTCGCCCCGGTTGGCGGAGACGAAGCGCTCGAACAGCAGGTCGTGCTTTTCCGGATCGACCGCGGTGATGCCGAGCACGTAGCAGATCGAGGAGTTGGCGGCCGAGCCGCGGCCCTGGCAGAGGATGCCGCGGGCGCGGGCGAAGGCGACGATCTCGTGCACGGTGAGGAAGTAGGGCGCGTAGCCGAGGCGGACGACGAGGGCGAGTTCGTGGTCGAGGCGGGCCTGGATGTCGGCGGGCACGCCATCGGGCCGGCGCTCCTCCGCGGCCGCCACGACCCTGGCCTCCAAGGTCTGCTGCGGCGTGCGGCCCGGTTCCAGCGCCTCCTCGGGATACTCGTAGCGGAGTTGGTCGAGCGAGAAGCCGGAGGCGGCCTCCAGCACCCGGAGCGTGTTCGCCAGCGCCTCGGGGTGGCGGCTGAACAGCCGCGCCATCTCGGCTGGCGGCTTCAGGCAGCGCTCCGCATTCGGCTCGGCGGCGGAGCCTAGGCCTTCCACGGTGGTGCGGAGGCGG
>CADCTL010000277.1 GCA_902805625.1 uncultured Acetobacteraceae bacterium | reverse complement strand
GGAGCCGGTGCGGCGCCGGCCGGGTATGTACATCGGCGGCACCGACGACAATGCCCTGCACCACTTGGCCGCCGAGATCATCGACAACGCGATGGACGAGGCCGTGGCCGGCCACGCCGACCGTATCGAAGTGTCGCTGGAGCCGGGCAACTGGCTGACCGTGCGGGACAACGGCCGCGGCATCCCGACCGACCCGCACCCGCGCTTCCCCAAGCTCTCGGCCTTGGAGGTGATCTTCACCACCCTCCACTCCGGCGGCAAGTTCTCCGGCAAGGCCTACGAAACCTCCGGCGGCTTGCACGGGGTGGGCTCCTCCGTGGTGAACGCCCTGAGCGAACGGCTGGAGGTGGAGGTCGCGCGCGACCGGACCCTCTGGACCCAGGCCTTCGAGCGCGGCAAGCCGGCGGGGCGCCTGAAGAACGCCGGCGCCATCCACAACCGGCGCGGGACGACGGTCCGGTTCCGCCCGGACGCTGAGATCTTCGGCAAGCCGGAATTCAGCCCGGCCCGGCTCTACCGGCTGTGCCGTTCCAAAGCCTACCTGTTCCGCGGCGTGGAGATCCGCTGGTCCTGCGACTCCTCTCTGGTCAAGGACGAGACGCCGCCGAGCGCGGTGTTGCACTTCCCCGGGGGTTTGTCCGATTTCCTCTCCTCCGCCATCGAAGGGCGGGTCGGCGTCGTCCCGGCCCCCTTCGCCGGCGAGGCCGAGTTCCCCGAGCGCGCCGGCCGGTGCGAATGGGCCCTCACCTGGCTGGAGCAGGGCGAGGGCTTCCTCTCCACCTACGCCAACACCATCCCCACGCCCCAGGGCGGCACCCACGAAGCCGGGTTGCGGACCGCACTGGTGAAGGGCCTCCGCGCCTACGGCGAACTGAAGAAGGAAAAGCGCGCGGCCAACCTGACCGCTGAGGACCTGCTCGGCGGCATGGCCGGGATGCTTTCGGTATTTGTCCGAGACCCGCACTTCCAGGGCCAAACCAAGGACAAGCTGACCAACGCCGAGGCCGCGCGGTTGGTGGAAGGAGCGCTCCGCGACCACTTCGACCATTGGCTGGCGGGCGATCCCTCCATGGCCGACAACCTGCTGGCCTGGGCGGTGGAGCGGGCGGAGGAGCGCATCCGCCGGCGCGAGCAGAAGGACACGCCGCGCAAGACCGCGACGCGCCGGCTGCGCCTGCCCGGCAAGCTGGCGGACTGCTCCCGCGAGAGCGCCGAGGGCACCGAAATTTTCCTGGTGGAGGGCGACAGCGCCGGCGGTTCGGCCAAGCAGGCGCGGGACCGCGAAACCCAGGCGGTGCTGCCGCTCCGCGGCAAGATCCTCAACGTCGCCAGCGCCTCCGCCGACAAGCTGCGGCAGAACCAGGAGCTGAAGGACCTGATCGAGGCGTTGGGCTGCGGCGCCGGCGAGAGGTTCGACGCGAACCGCCTGCGCTACGGCCGGGTGGTCATCATGACGGACGCCGACGTGGACGGCGCGCACATCGCGGCGCTGCTGATGACCTTCTTCTACAAGGAGCTGCCGGAGTTGGTCCGGGGCGGCCGCGTGTTCCTGGCGCAGCCGCCGCTGTTCCGCCTCCAGGCCGGCGGCAAGTCGATCTACGCCCGCGACGACGCCGACCGCGAGCGGCTGTTGAAGCGCGAGTTCAAGGCGAACCAGCGCGTCGAGGTCAGCCGGTTCAAAGGGTTGGGCGAGATGCCGCCGGCCTCGCTCAAGGAAACCACCATGGACCCGCGCCGGCGCATCCTGCTCAAGGTGGTGCTGCCTCCGGAGGAGCGGGCGCGCACCGCGGAGCTGATGGAAGCCCTGATGGGCCGGCGGCCGGAGCTGCGGTTCAAGTTCATCCAGGAGAACGCGGCGAAGCTCGACGAGGCTGAGGTGGACGTCTGACGCCGACGCGCACCGGTCGGCCTTGCCGCGAAACGGCTCGGGGCACATGTCTCGCGCGGATCGCCGGCGTCTCGACGGCTCGTCCGCGGCCCCTGTCCGAACGCCGGAAAACACGATGAAAAACCAAAGGATTCCGACCGCATGGTGAACCTTTCCACCCTGCTCCGCGACGCTGAGACTGCTCTCGCGCCGCTGCTGGACGGCGGCGCCGCCTCGGCTGGGGCGCTGGCGCGCGGGGCCGACCTTCCCCTGCTCGGGTCGCTGTTGGGGCCGGACGACACCGGCGCCGTGCCGACGGGAGCCTCCGAGGTGTCGCGCGCCGACGCCTTCACCTACGCCGCGCTCGCCGGCGTTCCGCGCTTGGCCGAGGCGCTCGGGCCGCAGGCCACCGGCGTCGTGGTGGATGACGACGCCTTCGCCGTCGCAGGAACCTACGAAGACGCGGCCACCGGATTCCGCGCGGTGCAACTCCGCTCCTTCACCGACGGGCGCACGGTGTTCTCCGTGGACGGCACGAACTTCGGATCGGTCGCCGACGTCGTGGCCGACCTCGACCTCGCCCGACCGCAGGCTTCCTCGCCCGCCTTCGCGGCCATGGTGGCGGACGCCAGAACGGCGGCGGTCGTCGAAGGGCGCGAGGTGGTGTTCACCGGGGCGAGCCTCGGCGGCGCGCTCGTCCAGGTCGGCGGCTACGAGGCCGCGGAGGCCATTTCGGCGGCCTCCCCGGGCTACGCGGGCCGGGTCACGGTGTTCGGCGTGGACCCGCTCGGCGGGCGCGACGCCGCCGAGGCGCTGAACGGCGGCCGGCTCGACCCGGCGGTGCTGGACAGGATGAACGCGCTCCACGTCCGGACGGAAGGCGACGTCGTCACGCGGGTGGGCAGCCATCTGGGCGACACCCTCACCTTTCAGGCCGTGGACGCCGCAGGGAATCCCGTGCTGCTTTCCGCGCAGGAGGCGCACGTCAACATCGAGTCCCTGCTGGCGACGCTGTCCAGCGACGCCCTGTTCGCCGCCGGCACGCGCGGGGAGCCGGGGGAGATCGGCGGGTTGGCGTTGCTGGCCAACGCCTTCGGGCCGGGCCTCTCCGACGCGTTCGCCGACGGGGGCCTCGGCGGCGCGTTCGACCGACCCGGGCCGGCGCGCCTTCCGGGCGGCGGGGCTTTCGATCCTACGGGCCGGTTCTTCGACCTCGACGCCGACACGGACGGCGACCCGGATTTGCGGGTGCTCCTCGGCGGCGCCGTCCCGGGCGCCGACGAACTGCTGATAGCTTGAGGGCTCGTTCGGTGGTGGACCGGCAGGGGGCGTGCCGGAGATAATGGGCCCGGGGCTTGGCCCATTTCACGGAGCGGCGGATAAAGGGATGCCAGGGCCAGCCTTGCCGCCGCGCCGAGTGTGCGTTCGCCTGTTCCGCACCGCGGCGGGCGCCGCGCTGGTCGCCGTGGCGCTGGTGGCGGCGCCTCGCGCGCCCGCGGCGGCTGCCCCGTCGCCGTCGCGCGCAGCCGCAGCCCGCGCCGGAGCCGATCGTGCGGCGGTGGAGGCGGCGCGGCGTTTCCTGTGCCCGCATGGCGGGATGCCGTTGCGAGGAGGGCGTTGCCGGGGCGGCCGCACCATCGCCGCCGCCAGCGCCACGGCTGGCCGCGACCTGTCGGTCCGCGATTGGGACGCCGGCCTGCCGGCCGCGGCGCGGCGGCAAACCCCTTGCCCCGAAGGCACGGCCCAGGCGCGCGCCCTCTTCTGGACCGACGCCGTGCGTTGCTTGCCGAGGTGAGTCGATCGTCGGTCGGCGCGCGCCGTCGCCGCTCCACCGATCTGCGCGACCGGCGTCGCCGACCCGCTTGATTTTTCGCGGTTGCGAGCGCATATCCGCCTCGAACCTGGAACGGCGGCCTTTTTCGTGGGCTTGCCGGGCGTCGGACGTGGCAAGGGGGCTTTCCCCGGTCGGCAATCCGCCGCCGTTTTCCGGCTAAGGAATCGACCGACGTTGAGCGATACCTCCGACCGGCCCGCCTCCCCGGCGGCCGAGGACGATGCCACAAACACTGTTGTCGGTGCGGCCGCGGCTGATCCCGCGCCCGTCGCGGCGTCGGGCGAACCCGTCGCCGCTCCGCCGCCCGCGGAAGCCGAAGCTGCGCCCGAGCTGGACGCAGCGCCGGACGACGAACCCGATTCGTCCGAAGACTACGACCCGGACGCCGAAGTCGTCGAAGGCGACCTTCAGGAAGAAGCGCCGGACGAGGCTCCGCCCCCACGCGTGACCTTCGCCGATCTCGGCCTGTCCGATCCGATCCTCAGCGCGGTGGCCGACGCCGGCTACGTGACCCCGACGCCGATCCAGGAGCAGGCGATCCCGGTGGTGCTGATGGGCCGCGACGTGCTCGGCTGCGCCCAGACCGGCACCGGCAAGACCGCCGGTTTCACTTTGCCCATGCTCGACATCCTGGCGAGCGGCCGGGCCAAGGCGCGGATGCCGCGCTCCCTCATCCTGGAGCCGACGCGCGAGCTGGCGCTGCAGGTGGCGGAGAACTTCGTCAAGTACGGCAAGCACCTCAGCCTGACCCACGCGCTGCTGATCGGCGGCGAGAGCATGGACGAGCAGCGGGCGGTGCTGGAGAAGGGCGTGGACGTCCTGATCGCCACGCCGGGCCGGTTGCTGGACCTGTTCGACCGCGGCCGCATCATCATGGCCGATGTGAAGGTCCTGGTGATCGACGAAGCCGACCGGATGCTCGACATGGGGTTCATCCCCGATGTCGAGCGCATCGTGTCCATGCTGCCGGCGATCCGCCAGACTCTGTTCTTCTCCGCCACCATGGCGCCGGAAATCCGGCGCTTGGCCGACGCCTTCCTGTCCAACCCCAAGGAAATCAGCGTATCGGCGCCGGCCAGCGTCGCGACCACGATCATCGCGGGCCTGGTTTGGGTGCGCGAACTCGACAAGCGAGAGGCGCTGCGCCGCCTCCTGCGCCGCGACGACGTGCAGAACGCCTTGATCTTCTGCAATCGCAAGGTCGAGGTGGACGTGCTCTACAAGTCGCTCAAGCGGCACGGCTTTTCGGTCGGCGCCTTGCACGGCGACATGGACCAGCCTTCCCGCTTCGCCACCCTGAACCGCTTCAAGGCGGGCGAGACCCAGTTGCTCGTCTGCTCCGACGTGGCGGCGCGCGGCCTCGACATCGGCGGGCTGTCGCACGTGTTCAACTTCGACGTGCCGTTCCACGCCGAGGACTACGTCCACCGCATCGGCCGCACGGGGCGCGCGGGCCGCGAGGGCAACGCCTACACCATCGCGGTGCCGGATGACGCGCGTAACGTCGCGGCGATCGAAACGCTGACGGGGCGGCCCATTCCCCGCATCGAGATCGACGGGTTGGACCCGGTGAGCGCCGAAGAGTTGGCGGAGGCCGTTGCTCGCCCGAAGCGCGGGCGGGGCGGCGGTCGCACCGCCGGTGGCGCGCGGAGCGGCGGCGCTGCCGGGCGCGGT
>CADCTL010000276.1 GCA_902805625.1 uncultured Acetobacteraceae bacterium | reverse complement strand
GGCGGATCCGGTTGGCGAACTCCTGGCCGAACTTGAGCGCCCACCGCCGGACGGTCTCGTGGCTGACGACGATGCCCCTTGCGGCCAGCATCTCCTCGACCATGCGCAGGCCGAACGGGAAGCGGAAGTAGAGCCAGACCGCATGGCTGATGACCTCGGCCGGAGAGCGGTACCCCGCATAGGGCGACTTGGGGGCCGGCGAGCTCATCCCAGGCACCTATCGGACTGCGGTCAGACCGTTAACCTCGTCCCAAGTTGACGGTGCCCTCCTGGTACCTCGGAGCCAACATCCCGGGCAAGCCGCGTGTGTTCATGCCCTACGTGGCTGGGTTGGATAAGTACCGCAAAATCTGCGACGAGGTCGCCGCGAAAGGCTACGAGGGCTTCGTGCTGGAAAGCGGCTGAGCCCTGTTGACGTCGAATCGCCCGCCTACTCCGGCTGCATGCCGGCGGCGTCGGCGAGGGCGCCGAGCAGCTTCCGCTGCGCGTCGAGGAAGCGGCCGAATTCGTCGCGGCCGAGGTAAGCCGGCTCGGCGCCCTGGTCGCCCAGGCGCGCGACCACGTCCGGGTGGGACAGGGCGTGGCGCACCGCGGCCGAGAGCCGGTCGAGCACCGGCCCCGGCGTGCCGGCCGGCGCGTAGAGGCCGATCCACTCCGTCAGCGAGAAGCCCGGCAGGCCGGCTTCGGCGACCGTCGGGATGTCGGGGGCGACGCGCGTCCGCGCTTCGGAGGACACGGCCAGGGCGCGCAGGCGGCCGCCCTGCACCAAGCCGAGCGCCGAGGGCATGGTCCCGAAGTTGAAGGCCGTCTCCCCCGTCAGCACCGCCATGGCGCCCTGGCTGCCGCCGCGGTAGGCGACGTGCTGCGCGTCCGCGCCTGCCCGTTGCACGAAGTGCAGCCCGGCGAAGTGCGAGGCCGAGCCCATGCCGGCGACCGAGTAGTGCGGCCGGTCGGTGCGGGCGCGCAGGGCGGCGATGAAGTCCTGGAGGTTGGCCGCGCGCTCGGTCGGCGGAACCACCAAGAGCAGCGGCATCACGGACAGCCGCGCCACCGGCTCGAAGCCGTGCTCGTAGCTGAAGGAGAGATTCCTGTGCAGCTTGTGGCGGACCGCGAAGGCCGAGGCGTCCGCCATCAACGTGTAGCCGTCCGGGCGGGCCACGGCCGCCATCTGGCCGCCGTAAGGTCCGCCGGGCCGGTTCTCCACCACCACGCCGCGGCCGAGGAACTCGCCCATCGGGCCGGCCATGAGGCGCGACGTCGTGTCCGCGCCGCCGCCGGGGGCGAACACCACGATCACCCGTATCGTGCGGCTGGGGAAGCTCTCATCGGCCCGCGCGGCGCCGCCGGCCGCGGCGAGCAGAGCCAGGAGCAAGCACCGCAGAAGCCGCTTCATCGCCGCTCTCCTCCCACCGTCCGCCGACCTCACGGCAACCCGTTCCGCCCGTGGCGGCGG
The DNA here is from genome assembly GCA_902805625.1 of uncultured Acetobacteraceae bacterium. Classification (GTDB taxonomy): domain Bacteria; phylum Pseudomonadota; class Alphaproteobacteria; order Acetobacterales; family Acetobacteraceae; genus Craurococcus. Next base: position 3,980 of record CADCTL010000276.1, on the reverse strand, counting down.
TAGGCGGGGCGTTCCGAAAGCGCCTCGTAGTATGCGGCCACGGCCAGGTAGTCCGGCTTCTCGAAACCCGCGACGCTGAACCAGCGGTTCACGACGAGGCCGAGCGGGATGTCGGCGAGGGTGAAGGCCTCGCCCGTCGCGTAGGGCCCGCGGGCGGAGAGCTCGGCGTCGAGGAGCGCCATGCAGTGCGTGAAATCCTTCCGGCCCTGCTCGACGAACCAAGGGTTGTCCCACGGCGGCTCCCGCAACTGGCCGCCGAGGAAGGCGCCGCGCATCGCGTGCGTCAGGTCGTAGGCGACCCAGTCCATCCACCGCTCCACGACGGCCCGCTGGGCGAGGTCGGGCGGGTAGAGCCGGTCGATCCCGTGCTTGGCGGCGAGATAGCGGAGGATCGTGTTCGACTCCCGCAGCACGAGGTCGCCGTCCAGCACGACCGGGACCTGCCCGGCCGGGTTCAGGCGGAGGAACTCCGGGCTGCTGGCCGGCCGGAAGCCGCGGCCCCAATCCTCCCGCTCGTGGGCGAGGCCGAGTTCGTCGCAGAGCCAGAGCACCTTGCGGACGTTGAAGGAGTTGGCGCGGCCGAGAATCCTTAGCATCCGCCCGCCCTCCCTACACGGCGTCCAGCCAGGCGCGGATCTCAGCGCCGTGCTCGCCGAGGTCGGGCGCGCGGCGGCGGACCCGCGCCGGCGTTCCTTCCAGCCGCACCGGAGGCGCCAAGGTTCGAATCGGGCCGCGCTCTGGGTCTTCGATCTCGGCCACGACGCCGCGCGCCACCGCCTGCGGGTGCGCGAGCGCCTCGTCGTAGGACAGGACCGGCTCGGACGGGATGCCGGCGCGGCCGAAGGCTTCGAGCCAGTGCGCGCTGTCCCGCTCGGCCATGCGTTCCCCGATGATCTCGACCAGCGCCGGGTTGTTGGTGACGCGGTCGGCGTTCGCGGTGAAGCGCGGGTCGGACACCAGTTCGGGCCGCCCGATCAGCTCGCAGAGCGAGCGCCAGAACTTGTCTTTCGAAGCGCCGACGGTGATCCACCCGTCCCGCGTGCGGAAGACCCGGTAGGGGGCCGATCCCCGGTGCAATTGCCCGAGCCGCGCGGGGCGCGTCCCGAGGGCGAGGACGTGCGCCGCCTCGTACACGCCGAGCGCGAGTCCGGCTTCGAGGAGCGACTGGTCTATGCGCTGCCCGCGGCCCGTCCGTTCCCTCGCCAGGAGCGCGCCGAGGACGGCGTTGCAGGCGAACATGCCGGCCGTGACATCGGTGATGGCGATGGGCAGCCGGTAGGGCTCGCCCTCCGGCGGCCCGTTGCCCGCCATGAGGCCGGACATGCCCTGCGCCATCATGTCGAGGCCGCCGTGGCGCGCCCAGGGCCCGGTCTGCCCGAAGCCCGAGATCGAGGCGTAGACGAGCCGCGGATGCCGTTCGCGGACGGCCTCCCAGGACAGGCCGACGCGGTCGAGCGTGCCGGGACGGAAGTTCTCCACCAGCACGTCGGCGCGGGCGGCGAGCCGCCGCAGCACCTCGGCGTCGGCGCCGTCCTTCATGTCCAGCGCGATGCTGCGCTTGTTGCGGTTCCACAGGCTGAACGGGGCGCTGCGGCCGTCCACGAAGGGCGGCATGCGACGGGCGTCGTCGCCGGTGCCGGGGCGCTCGACCTTGATCACGTCGGCGCCCATGTCGCCGAGCAGCATGGTGCAGTAGGGGCCGGACAGGAAGTTGGTCAGGTCGAGGACGACGAGCCCTTCCAGCGCCATGGACACGATGTTTCCTCCGCCGGCTCGGGTGCGGCTTTGGAGGAGTAGAGGCGGCGCCGGGGCGGAACACAATCCCGGCCTCGCCGCCTCGCTGGCAGACGAAGGCGTGCGCTCGCGCTTCGTCCGGTTCGCCGCCCGGCTGCCGGAGGGCGAGGAGCTCGCGCCCCCGCCGGTTCAGGCGTCGGCGGCGATCCAGCCGAGGTCGCCGTGGGTCGGCAGGCGCCACGCGTCGCCGAGCAGCCGAGCCGCCGCTTCGCCTCCGAGCACCGGCGCCGCCAAGCCCAGGAACTTCGCGCCGAGCCCGTCGTCGGACATCGGGTTGCCCAGGCTGCCGAGGGGCGTCGCGGTCGAGGCCCGCAGTTCCGCCCCGCCGCGCACCGCCACCACGACCTCCGCCTCGGTGCGGCCGCACGCCTCGTCCACGACGGCCTCCACGCGCCGCCGCAGCTCCGCCACCTCGCTCGCGCGAACCCGGGCGTCGGAGAACTCGGCCTCGCCGCCGGCGCCGTCCAACAGCGCCACCGCCGCCGCGTGGAAAACGCTGAACTTCCCTTCGAGGCCGCTCGTCGGCTCCTTCTTGCCGGTCAGGTCCATCACCAGCGGATGCACGCGCAACCGCACGCGCTCGACCTCCCCGGCCGAGAAGCCCGGCTCGGCGCGGAGTCGCAGGCAGAGGTCGATCACCGGATGCACCACTAGGCCGCACGCGAAGGGCTTGTAGGTGTTGCGCATGATTTCCCAGCGCTCGCCCAGCCCTTCCGCGATCCGCTCCGGCGCGAAGGCGGCGGACAGGACGGCGGCGAAGCCCCGGCGGCCCTCGATCGCGTCCGGCGCCGCGTCGAAACCCTCCGCGGCCAGCAGCGCCGCGAGCATGCCGTTCTGCGCCGCGCGGCCGGGATGGAAGCTCTTCGCCATCGCCCCGAAATGCACCCGGAGCCCGACCGGCTGCGTCGCCGCGAGGCCGATGGCCCAGGCCGTCCGCTCCGCGTCGAGGCGGAGCAGCCGCGCCGCCGCGGCGCCCGCCCCGATCGCGCCGGCCGTCCCGGTGATGTGCCAGCCGGCGTCGTAGTGCGCGGGTGAGACGGCCGCGCCGACGCGGCAAGCGGCCTCCACGCCCAGCACGAAGGCCGCGAGCAGTTCCGCCCCGCCCGCGCCTCGCGCCTCCGCCAACGCGAGCGTCGCCGAGAGGATCGGGGCGCTCGGGTGTATGAGCGTGCTTTCGTGGGTGTCGTCGAAGTCGAGGACGTGCGACGAGATCCCGTTCACCAGGGCGGCGGCCATCGGGTCGCCCCGCCGCCGCATCCCCAGCAGCGTCGCCTCGGGCGCCCCGCCGAACGCCGCCGCCGCCACCCGTGCGGCCGCCGCCACGCCGGGGTGCGGCGCGCCGCCAATGGCGCAGCCGAGCCAGTTGACGAAGGAGCGCACCCCCTCGTGGCGGACCGCCGCCGGCAGGTCCTCCCAGCGCGCCTCGGCGACCAACTCCGCGAGCAGCCGCGTCGCTCCAGTGGGCATGGGGGCGCCCCTCAATCGATCCGGGCGCCCGAGGCGCGCACCACCGGCGCCCACCTGTCCCGTTCGGCCGCCACGAGGGCCGCGAACTCGGCCGGCCCGCTCGCCGCGATCTCGGCGCCCAGCGCCTCCAGCCTCGCGCGCACGCCGGGGTCGCCGAGGGCGCGGGAGGCGTCCGCGGACGCGCGGCGGACGATCTCCCCGTCGGTGCCCTTCGGGGCCAGGAGGCCGAACCACACCCCCGCCTCGATGTCCTTGCCCAAGGCCTGCGACAGCGTCGGAACCCCGGGCAGGACCGGCGAAGGCGCGCGCGCGCCGACCGCGAGGGCGCGCAGCCGGCCCTCGCGGATCAGGTCCGCGGAGGATGCGGTGTTGACGAACATGGCGGCGACCTGGCCCGCGACGAGGTCGTTGAGGGCCGGCGCGCTGCCGCGGTAGGGCACGTGCGTCAGTTCGATCCCTTCGGAGGCGCGGAACAACTCCATGGCCAGGTGGGTGGCGCTGCCGTTGCCGACGGAGGCGTAGGCGAACCCGCCGGGCCGCGCCTTCGCCAAGGCCACGAACTCGGCGGCCGTGCGCGCCGGCACGGCCGGGTGAGTCGCCAGCACGAAGGGCAGGCGCGCGACGAGGCCCACCGCCTCGAAGTCCCGGACGGGGTCGTAGGGAAGCCGGGCGTACAAGCTGGGCGCCATGGCGAGCGGGCCGACGTCGGAAATCAGGAA
>CADCTL010000275.1 GCA_902805625.1 uncultured Acetobacteraceae bacterium | reverse complement strand
GGCGCGGCGCGAAAGGCGATTGGAAACCGAGTGGAAACTGGAAACCGGAAACCGCCGGCGCCGCGCCTAAGCCGCTGAAAACAAAGGTGGCGTCCCCAACGGGATTCGAACCCGTGTTACCAACGTGAAAGGCTGGTGTCCTAGGCCTCTAGACGATGGGGACGTGCGGGCGCCGGTTAACGGACCCGCCGGCGCGGGTCAAGCCGCCGGCAGCACGATCACGCGCCTCCGCCGGGCGGCACCGGCGCCGCGTCCACCACGTGCAGGCACGCCGTCACCGCGTCGTTCCAGCGCTCGGCGCGCAGCGGCCCGCACAGGTGCATCGGCACGCCGCCCGATTGGAGCAGCGCCTGCGCCAGCGGCCCTTCCTTGGCGCGGAAGCAGATGGCCTTCAGCCGCCCCCCGCCCTCGCCTTCCAGGAAGGCGCGCACCGTGTTGCCTTCCTTGCCCACCCGGTCCGCCCGCACCACGCGCGCGCGCGGCAGGGCGAAGACGGGCTCCTCGTTGCCAGCGCCGAAGGGCGCCAAGCGCTCCACCTGCATAGCGAAGTCCGTCGTGGCCGCGCCGACGGCCATGGTGCCCTCCACCAGCAGGTCCGCCGCGCCGGGCAGCGCCGCCGCCCCGTGCAGCCGCTCGTTCAGGAAGGCGTGGACCTCCTCCCAACGCCCTACGGCGAAGGTGAAGCCCGCCGCCATGGCGTGGCCGCCGCCCGAGTCGAGCAGCCCCGCCTGCCGCGCCGCGATCACCGCGCTCCCGAGGTCCACGCCCGGCACGGAGCGGCCCGACCCCTTGGCGATCCCGCCCGCGACACCCGCGACGCAGGCCGGCCGGTTGAAGCGCTCCTTCACCCGCCCGGCGACGATGCCCACCACGCCGGGGTGCCAACCCTCGCCGCAGATCAGCACCACCGGGTGCCCGGCCGCGACCTGCGCCTCGGCCTGGGAAAGCGCGCCGCCCAGCACCTCGGCCTCGACTTCCTGCCGGCGGCGGTTCACGGCGTCCAAGCGCTCCGCCATGGCGCGCGCCTCCACCGGGTCGTCGCAGAGCAGCAGCCGGAGGCCGAGGTCGGGCTCGTCCACGCGCCCCGCGGCGTTGATGCGCGGGCCGAGCACGAAGCCCAGCGAATGCGCGGTCGGCGCGTCCTTCACGCCGCCCACCTCCAGCAACGCCGCCAGCCCCGCCCGCCCGCGCCGCGCCATCACCTTCAAGCCCTGCGCCACCAGCGCCCGGTTCACGCCGGTCAACGGCATCACGTCGCACACCGTCGCCAGCGCCACCAAGTCGAGCAGTTCGAGCAGCCGGGGCTCCTGCCCGCGGTTGAAGTGCCCGGCGCGGCGCAGCGCCCGGTGCAGCGCCACGACCGCGAGGAAGGACACGGCCGCGGCGCAGAGGTGCCGGAGGCCGGACCCGCAATCCAGCCGGTTCGGGTTCACCGCCGCGTGGACGCGCGGCAGCGCGCCCTCCGCCTTGTGGTGGTCCAGCACCACCACGTCCGCCTGCCCCCTGGCCTCGTCGAGCGCCGCGTGGGCGGCGATGCCGCAATCCACGCAGACGATCAGCGTCGCGCCGCGCGCGCACAGCTCGCGGATGGCGGCCGGGTTCGGGCCGTAGCCCTCGCGGATGCGGTCCGGGACGTAGTGCGTCACTTGGCAGCCGAGGTCGCGCAGCGCGCGCACCATCAGCGCGGCGGAGCAGGCGCCGTCCACATCGTAGTCGCCGAACACCGCGACCGTCTCGGACTCGCGCACCGCGCTGGCGAGGCGCGCGGCGGCCGCGTCCATGTCCGCCAGCACCGAAGGGTCCGGCAGCAGGGCGCGCAGGGTCGGCTCCAGGAAGTCCGCGGCCGCCTCCGGCGCCACGCCCCGCGCCGCCAGCAGCCGCCCGACCAGCTCCGGCAGTTCCAGGCGCTGGGCGATGGCCAAGCCGGCGCGGCCGTCGCCGCCGTCCCGCCACACCCAGCGCCGCCCGGTGGCGCTGCGCCCGATGCCGAGCACGGGCTCCGCCAGGGCGGCCCCGTCCAACAAGCGCCCGCCGACGACCGCCGCCGCGCTCAAGGGGCGTAGACCGGGCGCTTCACCGCAAAGTTGTGGTGCCCCTCCACGTAGCGAACCGTCCCGGACTTGCTCCGCATGACGATGGAGTGCGTCACCGCGCCGCCCGGGAAGCGGCGCACGCCGCGCAGCATCGGGCCGGTGGTCACGCCGGACGCGGCGAACATCACCTCGCCCCGCGCCATGTCCTCCAGCGCGTATTTGCGGTTCGGATCGGCCACGCCCATCTCCCGCGCCCGCGCCTTCTGCGCCTCGTCCTCGAACAGCAGCCTGGCCTGCATCTGGCCGCCGATGCACCGCAGCGCCGCCGCCGCCAGCACGCCCTCGGGCGCGCCGCCGGAGCCCATGTACATGTCCACGCCCGTCTCCGGCTGGGACACCGCCACCAGCCCGGACACGTCGCCGTCGGGGATCAGCATGATGCGGGCGCCGGCGGCGCGGCACCGCGCGATGGGCTCCTTGTGGCGGTCGCGGTCGAGCAGGCACACCACCAAATCGGAGATCTCGGCCTTCTTCGCCTTGGCCAGCTCCCGCAGGTTGCGCTCCGGCGACTCGTCGATGTCCACCAGGTCCGCCGGCAGCCCCGGCCCCACCGCCAGCTTCTCCATGTAGACGTCCGGCGCGTGGAGGAAGCCGCCCTTCTCCGCCAGCGCCACCACCGCCATGGCGTTCGGCGCGCCCTTGGCGGTCAGCGTCGTGCCCTCCAGCGGGTCCACCGCGATGTCCACCTCCAGCCCCTCGCCGTCCTTGGCGTGGAGGCCGACCTTCTCGCCGATGTAGAGCATCGGCGCCTCGTCCATCTCGCCCTCGCCGATCACCACCGTGCCGCAGATGTCCACGGTGTCGAACGCCAGGCGCATCGCCTCCACGGCGGCGCCGTCGGCCGAATTCTTGTCGCCCTTGCCCATCCAGAGGCTCGCGGCGATCGCGGCGGCCTCCGTGACCCGCACCAGCTCCAGCGCCAGGTTGCGGCCCACCACCAAGCCCGATTTGGGCTCCAACTCCGCCATGTCCCTGACTCCCTTCGATCAAGCCCGTCGTCGTCGCGCCGTCCGGCCGCCGTCGCAGCCTACTACATCGGTTCGATGCGGATCAGCGCCGGCCGTTCCAGCACCGCGTCCAGCGCCGCGATGCGGGCCAACGCGGCGCGCATGGCCGCTTCCTCGCAGTCGTGCGTGGTCATCACCACCGGCACCGCCTCGCCCGGCGCACGCCCGCGCTGGAGCATCGCTTCCAGGCTGATGTCGCCGTCGCGCAGTATCCCGGTCACGTCCGCGATCACGCCCGGCCGGTCAAGCACCATGAGCCGCAGATAGTAAGCGCCGCGGTGCCGCTCCATGGGCAGCGTCGGCGCCGCCGCGCCGCCGAGCGAAGCATCCGCGCCCCAAACCGGCGCGTGCCGCCCGCGCGCCAAGTCGATCAGGTCGGCCGCGACGGCGCTCGCCGTCGGCCCCGCCCCGGCGCCGCGCCCTTCCAGCACCAGGCGCCCGGCGAAGTCGCCCTCCGCCACCACGGCGTTGAACACCCCGTCCACCCGCGCGATCGGCGCCGAAGCCGGCACCATGCAGGGATGCACCCGCGCCGAAACGCCGCCGCCTTCCGCGCGGGACGCGATGCCCAGCAACTTGATGCGGTACCCCAGCTCCTCCGCCAAAGCGATGTCGAGCGCGCTGACGTCGCGGATGCCTTCAACGTGCACGGCCGCGAAGTCCACGGGCCGGCCGAAGGCCAGCGCCGCCAGGATGGCCAGCTTGTGCGCCGCGTCCACGCCGTCGATGTCGAAGGCCGGGTCGGCTTCGGCGTAGCCCAACCGCTGCGCTTCCGCGAGCACCTCCGCGAAGTCGCGGCGCTGCTCGCGCATCACGGTGAGGATGTAGTTGCAGGTGCCGTTCAGGATGCCGGCGACGCGCCCGATGCGGTTGGCCGCCAGCCCTTCGCGCAACGCCTTGATGGCGGGGATGCCGCCGGCCACCGCCGCCTCGAAGGCGAGCGGCACGCCCTTCGCGGCCGCCACCTCCGCCAGCGCCGCGCCATGGACGGCGAGCAGCGCCTTGTTGGCCGTGACCACGGGCCGGCCCGCGCGCAGCGCCGCTTCCACCAAGCGCCGCGCCGGCCCCTCGCTGCCGCCGATCAGCTCCACCACCGCGTCCAGGCCGGGCTCGGCGGCGAGCGCCTCCGGGTCGTCGTGCCAACGCGCGCCGCCGAGGTCGAGGCCGCGGTCCCGCCCGCGGTCGCGCGCGGACACGGCGGCCACGACGACCGGCCGCCCGGCCCGCGCCGCCACGATCTCGGCGTTGGTTCGCAGCAGCCGGACCAAGCCGGCGCCCACCGTGCCGAGGCCGGCGATCCCGATGCGGAGCGGCGCCGGCGCGCTCATGCCCGCGCCAGCTCCGCCGGCGGCGCCTCGGCCGGCCCGGCGTTGTCGCCCTGGAGGAACCCGCGGATGCCGCGCAGCGCCTGGCGGATGCGGTGGCTGTTCTCCACCAGCGCGATCCGCACGTGGCCGTCGCCGTGCTCGCCGAAGCCGAGCCCCGGCGCCACCGCCACCTTGGCCCGCGCCAGCAACAGCTTGCTGAATTCGACGCTGCCGAGATGCCGGAATCGCTCCGGGACCGGCGCCCAGACGAACATGCTCCCCTCGGGCGCCGGCACGTCCCAGCCGGCCTTGCGCAGGCCGCCCACCAGCAGGTCGCGCCGCTCGCGGTAGAGCGCCCGCATGGCCGCCACGCTCTCCTGCGGCCCGTTCAGCGCCGCCGCCGCCGCCACCTGAATGGGCGTGAAAGCGCCGTAGTCGAGGTAGCTCTTCACCCGCGCCAAAGCCGCGATCAGCCGCGGGTTGCCCGCCGCGAAGCCCATCCGCCAGCCCGGCATGTTGTAGGTCTTGGACATGGAGGTGAACTCCACCGCCACCTCCTTCGCCCCCGGCACCTCCAGCACCGAAGGCGGCGGCGTGTCGCCGAAATACAGCTCCGCGTAGGCGAGGTCCGACAGGATGAACAGCTCGTGCCGCCGGCACAGCGAAACCAAATCGCGGTAGAACTCGATCGAAGCGAGGTGCGCCGTCGGATTCGAGGGGAAGTTGACGATAACCGCCGTCGGCTTCGGCACGGAATGGCGGACGGCGCGGTCGATCGCCGCCAGCATCTCGTCGTCCGGCGCGCAGGGCAGGCTCCGCACGCTCGCCCCGGCGATGATGAAGCCGAACTGGTGGATGGGGTAGGACGGGTTCGGCACCAGGATGGTGTCGCCCGGCGAGGCGATGGCGTTGGCCAGGTTCGCCAGCCCCTCCTTGCTGCCGAGCGTCGCCACCACCTCCGTTTCCGGGTCGAGCTGCACGCCGAAGCGCCGCGCGTAGTAGCCGGCCAACGCCCGCCGCAACCCCGG
>CADCTL010000274.1 GCA_902805625.1 uncultured Acetobacteraceae bacterium | reverse complement strand
CGTGCCCACTGCCGCAACGTCATCCCGCACCTCCCCCGCGACCGGACGCAGCAGGGCCCGCACGATGAGCTTCCTTTCCGTCTACCGGCACGGCTTCGCCCGCGTCGCCGCCTGCACGACGCGCTGCGCCATCGGCGATCCGGCCGCCAACGCGGAGACGATCCTCCGCGCCACGGAGCGGTGCGACCGGCGGGCCGTGGCCCTCGCGGTCTTCCCCGAACTCGCCCTGTCCGGCTACGCGATCGACGACCTCCTGCTTCAGGACGCGCTGTTGGACGCGGTGGAGCGCGCGATCGGGCGGGTGGTCGAGGGAACCGCCGCGCTGCGGCCGCTCCTGCTCTTCGGCGCGCCGCTGCGCCACGCGGGCCGCGTCTACAACACGGCCGTCGCCGTCCAGCGCGGCCGGCTGCTCGGGGTGGTGCCGAAAATCCACCTGCCGAACTACCGCGAGTTCTACGAGCATCGGCACTTCGCCTCCGGCCAGGGCACGGACGGCGGTTCCATCGCTGTCGGGCGGCACGAAGCGCCGTTCGGCCCGGACCTGCTGTTCGCGGCCGAGGACATGCCTGGCCTCGTCGTCCAAGCCGAAATCTGCGAGGACCTCTGGGTGCCCACCCCGCCGAGTTCCGACGGGGCGCTGGCCGGCGCAACGGTGCTCGCCAACCTCTCCGCCAGCAACATCACGGTCGGCAAGGCCGACGCGCGGCGGCTGCTCTGCCAGTCGCAGTCGGCGCGCTGCCTCGCGGCCTACGTCTACGCCGCGGCCGGCGCGGGGGAGTCCACCACCGACCTCGCCTGGGACGGCCAGGTGTCCATTTTCGAGAACGGCGCCGTGCTGCGCGAAAGCGAGCGCTTCCCCGCAGGGGACCAGATGGCCGTCGCCGACGTGGACCTAGACCTTTTGCGGCAGGAGCGTGCGCGCCAGGGCACCTTCGACGACAACCGGCGCCGGCAAGCGCCGCGGCCTTTCCGCAACGTCCCTTTCCGCCTCGACCCGCCGATGGAGGACGTGGGCTTCGAGCGGCGCGTCGAGCGCTTCCCCTTCGTGCCCGCGGACCCGGCGCGGCTCTCGCAAGACTGCTACGAGGCGTACAGCATCCAGGTCTCCGGCTTGGCGCAGCGGCTCGCCGCCGCGCGCGTCCGCCGCGTCGTCATCGGCGTCTCGGGCGGCCTCGACTCCACCCAGGCGCTGATCGTCGCCGCCAAGGCGATGGACCACCTCGGACGGCCGCGCGCCGACATCATCGCCTTCACCCTGCCCGGCTTCGGCACCAGCGAGGGCACCAAAGGCAATGCCCACCGGCTCATGGCCTCGCTCGGCGTCACAGCGCGGGAGCTGGACATCCGTCCGGCCGCCCGGCTGATGCTGTCCGACCTCGGCCACCCCTTCGCGCGCGGCGAACCGGTCTACGACGTGACCTTCGAGAACGTGCAGGCCGGGCTCCGCACCGACTACCTCTTCCGCGCGGCCAACCTCCACGACGGCATCGTGCTCGGCACCGGCGACCTGTCGGAGCTGGCGCTCGGCTGGTGCACCTACGGCGTCGGCGACCAGATGTCGCACTACAACGTCAACGCCGGCGTGCCGAAGACGCTGATCCAGCACCTCATCCGCTGGGTGATCTCCTCGCGCCAGTTCGAGGACGACGCGGTGGCGGCGACGCTCGAAGCGATCCTCGGCACGGAAATCTCGCCCGAACTGGTCCCGGCCGACGAGGGCGGCGCCCTCCAAAGCACGGAAGCGAAGATCGGCCCCTACGGGCTCCAGGATTTCAACCTGTTCTACACGCTCCGCCACGGCTTCCGGCCGTCCAAGATCGCCTTCCTGGCGCTGCACGCCTGGGGAGACGCGGCGCGGGGCGACTGGCCGCCGGGTTTCCCGGCCGAGCGCCGCGCCGCCTACGCACTGCCGGAGATCCGCCGCTGGCTGGAGGTCTTCCTGCAACGCTTCTTCGGCTTCAGCCAGTTCAAGCGCTCCGCCATGCCGAACGGACCGAAGGTGGCGGCCGGCGGCTCGCTCTCGCCCCGCGGCGACTGGCGCGCCCCTTCGGACGGGAACGCGAACGCGTGGTTGGAAGAACTGCGGAGGAACGTACCGCCGGCGTAGGCTCGCCTAGCGGCGAGGCGGCGTCCCCGTCCGAGCGGGAAACGCTCGCGCCGCCAGATCGGCGAAGGCAAAACTTCCCCAGCCAACGCTCGAGCCGCGCCCATCGCGGAAACTCGGAACGCAATGCTAACGGCATCATCGCGCGGCTTGCGCCCGCGCCCGCGCGGGGATGGAGGTGATGCGGGCTGACTGTCCGTGAGGGCGTTCCAGGCGGCGTGGCAGCCGTCCAACGATGGCAGGGTACCGAGTTGACGGCGGCGGCCAGGGCGAGGGACGCTCGACCCGTACCGCGCCGGCGTCAGACCGGCCCCAAGGGAGGCGTCCTCTCGTGCATCGCGCCGCCTTCGCCGCCGCTTTCGCGGCCGCCCTGCTCGCCGGCCCGGCCGCCGCGCAGCAACGCACGCTGACGGTCGGTGTGCAGACCCCGCCCAGCGCGCTGGACCCGCACTACCACAACACCACCAACAACAACATGGCGCTGCGCCACATCTTCGAGGGGCTGTTCGAGGCCGGCCCCGACGCCAAGCTGCAGCCCGGCCTGGCCGAGAGCCTGCGCAACATCGACGCGACGACCTGGGAGGTGAAGCTCCGGCCCGGCGTGCGCTTCCACGACGGCACGCCCCTGGAAGCCGAGGACATCGCCTTCACCTTCGCCCGCGTGCCCACCGTGCCGAACAGCCCGGCGCTGTTCACGCCCCAGGTGCGCACCATCAGCGCGATCGAGATCAAGGACCCGCAGACCGTCGTCATCCGCACGCGGGAGCCGAACCCGCTGCTGCACTTCGACCTCTCCGGCCCGGCCATCCTGTCGCGCAAGGTGCATGGCCCCTCGCCCAGCACGTCCGACTTCACCAACGGGAGGCTGGCGATCGGCACCGGCCCCTACCGTTTGGTCGAGTACAAGCACAACGAACGCCTGGAGCTCGCCCGCCACGAGAACCACTGGGCGCCGCCGCAACCGTGGGACCGCGCGGTGTTCCGCTACATCCCCCAGCCCGGGTCGCGCACCGCCGCACTGCTCGCGGGCGAGGTGGACTTGATCGACTACGTCCCGGTGCAGGACGTCGCGCGGTTCGACCGCGACGGGCGGTTCGCGCTCTCCAAGGTGGACAGCCTGACCTTCGTCTACCTCTTCCCCGATTCGATGCGCGACGCCTCCCCCTTCGTCGCCGACAGGCAGGGCCGCCCGTTGGAGCGGAACCCGCTGGCGGACCGGCGGGTGCGCGAGGCGCTCTCGCTCGCCATCCCGCGCCAAGCGATCGCGGATCGGCTCTACTCCGGCCTCGCCTCGCCCGCCGACCAGTTCGCCGCCCCCGCGGCCGAGCACCGGCTCCCCGGCTTGCCGCCACTGCCTCACGACCCCGCCCGCGCCCGCGCGCTGCTGACCGAGGCCGGGTACAAGGACGGCTTCCGGCTGACGGTGCACGGCCCCAACGGCTTCTTCCCCTCGGACGACAACTTGCTGCAAGCGCTGGCCCAGGCCTTCGCCCGCGTCGGCGTCGAAACGCAAGTGGAGGCGCTGCCGCCGGCCACGCTGTTCACCCGCGCGACGAACCGCGAGTTCTCCCTGTTCATGACCTACTTCAGCAGCGCCTTCGCCATCAACCCAATCCGCCAAGTGGTGATGACGCGCGACCCGCAACTCGGCTACGGGCCGTTCAACCGGCAGCGCTACTCCAACCCGGCGGTGGACGAGCCGGCGAAGGAGGCGCTGACGACGATGGACGCGGAGCGGCGCGAGGCGCTGACGCACCAAGCGGCGCGGGCGCTGCTGGAGGACAAGGGCGTGGTGCCCGTCATCTTCCTGAAGAACACCTGGGCCGGGCGGCGCGACCGCATCGCCTACAGGCCGGACGTCTACAACCGCACCAGCGCGCTCAATGCGCGGCCGGTGGATTGAACGGCTGACGCCCCGATGGGGCCGTCCCGACCGAAGCCGAGAAGTCCATCGTCGTCGAGTTCCAGGCGCCGGAGCCGAAGCCCGGGCATTCCCGCATGAACTTTCCGGGCCACCCCCGGCCGCGGCCCGGCATCCCCTCCGGCGGCCCGCCGGCGTGCTAGCCTCGCGCGTCTGCGGCGAGCCGACCGCAGTTCCTTGACGACGCAGGATCGCAAGGTCATCCACATCGACATGGACGCGTTCTACGCGTCCGTGGAGCAGCGCGACGACCCGTCCCTGCGCGGTCGGCCGGTCGCTGTGGGCGGATCGCGCGAACGCGGCGTCGTGGCGGCGGCCAGTTACGAGGCCCGGGCGTTCGGGGTGCGCTCGGCTATGCCCTCGGCGCAGGCCCGGCGCCTGTGCCCCGATCTGGTCTTCGTGCCGCCGCGCTTCGACGTCTACAGGGCGGTGTCGCTGGAGGTCAGGGGCGTCTTCGCCGGGTACACGCCGCTCGTGGAGCCGCTCTCCCTCGACGAGGCCTACCTCGACGTGACCGAAAACTTGAAAGGCATCCCCACGGCGACCCGGATCGCCGCCGAGATCCGGGCGGAGATCCTCGAGCGGACCGGGCTGACCTCGTCGGCGGGCGTCTCGTACAACAAGTTCCTGGCCAAGCTGGCGTCCGACCAACGCAAGCCGAACGGGCAGTTCGTCATCACGCCCGACATGGGGCCCGGGTTCGTCGAGGGGCTGGAGGTCTCCCGGTTTCACGGCGTCGGCCCGGCCACCGCGGCCAAGATGGAGCGGCTCGGCATCAGGACGGGCCGCGACCTCAGGGAGCGGTCCCTCGCCTTCCTACAGGAGCACTTCGGCAAGGCGGGGGCGCACTTCCACGCCATCGCGCGGGCGGAGGACGACCGGCCGGTGCGGCCGGACAGGCCGCGCAAGTCCGCCGGGAGCGAGACCACCTACCCGCGGGACCTCCGCGGCCCCGAGGAGGTCGAAGCGGGTATCGAGGCGCTCGCCGACGAGGTCTGGGGATGGTGCCAGAAGACCGGCGCGTTCGGGCGGACGGTGACCGTGAAGGTGCGCTACGCCGATTTCCAACAGCTCACGCGCAGCAGGACGGCTACGGCTCCGGTGGCGAGCAGATCCGCGCTAGCGGGCGCCGCCGTCGAGTTGGTGCGCGGCGTCTACCCGCTGGCCAAGGCCGTTCGCCTGCTCGGCGTCACCGTGTCCGGCTTCGAGCCGGGCGAGCGGGTGGACGGCGCCCAGGTCACCTTCGACTTCGCGGCGCCAGCCGGTCGGCCTCGGTAGGGTCCGAGGCGACGTAGGCGCCGCATGGTGGCCGCAGTTCCGGCTGGCCCGGGGGGGGGCACGCCCTGCTCGGCGACGGCCGACGGTCCGCCCGCCGGAGCCACGGCTCGGCGACCGTGTCAGACTTCACCGCG
>CADCTL010000273.1 GCA_902805625.1 uncultured Acetobacteraceae bacterium | reverse complement strand
GGCAGGGTAACCCTCGAGCCAGTTGTGTGGCCGACCACGTCGACGCCCGCTGGCAGATCGAGGCAGCCCCGGACGAACACACGGGAATGCGGTAGCCAACCCGCGCATCAGAGCCTGCTCACCGTCGTCTCAGCGGTCCTGCCTCCTGCGCTGCGCAACACCTTTGGGGCGTTTCCTCGGCTCCACCCGCTGCGAACGGCTCAGTCGGGCTTTGCCGACCGGTCTTGGTGGACCTCGACCACGTTGCCCTCGGGGTCGTGGAAGAAGATCTGCTCCCAGCCGTTCATAGCCCAGGCGCCATAGTCCGAGAACGGGACGCCCTGCCCCGTGAGGTGCCGCTTGAACGCCTCGATGTCGTCCGTCCGGAACGCGACGTGGCCGCGCTCGACCGGGTTGATCGCGTTCTTGGTGCGGAAGCCGACCCCGAGGTCGCGCTCCGCCAGGTGCAGCTGGGTCTGGCCGTCGGTGACGAAGGCCACCTCGCCGGCGTAGCCGTCGGTGGTCACCCGTCCCGCCGCCAAGGAAGGCTCCGGCTCGAGGCCGAGCACGGTGCGGTAGAACGCGTCCATCGCCGGCACGTCGGTGGTGCAGAAGTTGACGTGGTGGAGTTTGATCTTCATCGGCGCTGTGCTCCTTCTCCGATTGGCACGGAGTTCCGTCTGGTGCCGAGGGCTCCGGCGCGCATGGCGGGCGCCGCAGCGGAGCATCTGTGAGGCACGCACTCCCCACTCACCCGGCGAGCACGCGCAGCGGCGGCAGCGCGGAAGGATTGTCCAGCGCCGTCAGATCGCCGGGCGCCCGGCCGGTGTAGAGGTTGCGGATCACGCGTCGCATGATCTTCAAGCTGCGTGTTTTCGGCAGCTCCGCCACCAGATGCACGGCGGCGGGCCGGAATGCGCGTCCCAGGCGCTTTTCCACATGCGGCGCCACCGCCGCCGCGAGGTCGGGCGGAGCGTCACCGGCGGGGACCAGGAACACCACCAGCTTCTGGCCCTTCGCGGCGTCCTCCACGCCGATCGCCGCCGCCTCCGCCACACCAGGGAGTTCCAGCAGCACCTCTTCCACCTCCGCCGAGCCCAAACGCTTTCCGGCGATCTTCAGAGTGTCGTCGGACCGGCCGCGCAGGAAGAACACCCCATCGGCGCGGCGCAGCGCCAGGTCGCCATGCACCCAGAGTCCGGGAAAACGCGACCAGTAGGTCTCCAGGTAGCGCTCGCGGTCTTGCCAGAAGGCCAGCGTCATCCCCACGAAAGGCGCCAGGATCGCCAGCTCTCCCACCCGATCGCGCACGGGACTGCCGGCATCGTCCAGCACATCCACCCGTACGCCCGGCGAGATGGCGTTGAAGCCGGCCGGCACGACGGGCAGCACCGGAACGTTGCCGAGGAGGCCGCCGGATACCTCGGTCCCGCCCGTGTAGTTGATGACCGGACAGCGGCCACCGCCGATGTTTCGCTGATACCAAAGGAAGTGCTCCGGATCGATGCCCTCCCCCGCGGTCACCAGCAGGCGCAATGAGCCGAGGTCCCCGGCCAGGGAACGGGGCGTGTTCGCGGCCAAACTGCGGATCAGCGTCGGCGAGGCGCCGAAATGCGTGACGCGGTGGCGCTCGATCAGCCCCGCCATGCGGCCCCAGTCGGGGAAGTCCGGCGCTCCGTCGTAGCAGACCAGCGTGGCGCCCCGCATGAGCGCGCAGCAAAGCACCAACGGACCGGCGATCCACCCCATGTCCGCCGGCCAGCAGAACCGGTCGTCCGGCGCGATGTCGAAGTGCACCGCCGCGTCATGCGCGATCTTCAGCGGGAAGCCGCCGTGGGTGTGCACCGCGCCCTTGGGCTTGCCGGTGGTGCCCGAGGTGTAGATCACCATCATCGGGTCGTCCGGCCCCATGCGCGCCGGCAGGTCCGGTTGCGGCGGGGCGGCCACATCCTCCCACGCCACCGTTCCCGGCGCGGTGCCGCCCTTCAGGATGACCGTGTTCAGCTCCGGCAGGCGGGGCCGCACCTCCTCAACGAGCGCCGCGATATCCACCGGCCGCCCGCGCCGGCGAAAGCCGCTGGTGGCGATCAACGCCCGCGCGCCGCAGCCGGACAGGCGGGAGTGGATGGCATCCACGCCGAAACCGCTGAACAGCGGCACGCAAACGGCGCCCAGCGCCGAGATGCCGAGGAAGGACACCACTGCTTCGATGCCGCCCTCCATCAGCAGCCCGATGCGGTCGCCGCGCGCGAGGCCCAGGGCGCGCAGCCCGGCGGCGAAGCCCAGCACGCGGGTTTCCAGCTCGGCCCAGGTGGCGGCGCGCACATCGCCGTCCTCGCGCTCGGCGATCACCGCCGGCGCGCCGCGCCGCGCGGGGTCGCGCCCCCAGCCCAGCACGGTGTCCACCCAGTTCAGCTCGCCGCCCGGGAACCAGTTCGGAAAGGGCGGGCCTTCCGGCAGGTCCACGTACCCCGCCGGCGGGCGGGACCAGGCGATGCGCAGGAAGCCCATCAGGTGCCGCCAATAAGCGTCCGGCCGCTCCACCGAGACGCGGTACATCGCCGGGAAGTCGGCGCAGCCGAGTTCCCGCGCCAAACGCGTCACTTGCGCCCGCGCCACCAGTTCGGGCGGCGGCACCCAGGCTGCCTCCATCTCAGCCATCCTCCCGGCCGCGGATTTCCGCGCCGGCCCAGCGCTCCATCAAGCGCGCCAGTTCCGAGATGTCGTCCTTGGCCATGCCCTGCGTCGCGGCAAACCGCCACACCCGCGCCGCCTGCTCGACGCCCCACATCGGCACGCCCAGCGCCCGCGCCTCTTCGAGCCCCAGATGCACGTCCTTGTCCACCACCGCGATCGCAGCGCCGAAACCGAAGCGGCGGCTCAGCACGGCCGGCATCATGTCGCTGGTGACGAAGCTGCGGCCGGTGCCGGCGTTCACCACGTCCACCATGGCATCGGGGTCGAGCCCCGCCTTGGCGCCCATGGCCAGCGCCTCGAAAGCCGACACCATGTTGGCCGCGATCAGCAGGTTGTTGACCAGCTTCATCACCTGGCCCTGGCCCGGCCTCTCCCCGAGCACGAACAACCTCTTGCCGATGCGCTCCAAAAAGGGCCGCAGCGTCGCGACAGCGTCGGCCGCGCCGGCGACCATCAGAGCTAGCGTGCCCGCGCGCGCCCCGGGCGGGCCGCCGGTGATGGGCGTGTCCACGGCGGCGATGCCGCGCGCCGCCAGCCCCGCCGCGATGCGCTCCACGGCGGGGCGGCCGATGGTGGACATCTCCGCGTAGACGCGGATGGCGTGCCCATGGACCACGCCCTCCGGCCCCAGTGCCGCGACCTCGCTGACCTCGCCGCTGGGCAGGCACGCCAGCACGATGCTGGCGGCGTCGGCCACCTCCCTGGGCGAGCCGCAGGCCACCGCGCCGCGCGCCACGAACGGCGCCACCGCCTCCGGCCGCGGGTCGAAGACATGGAGTTCCACGTCCGGGCCGAACAGCCGCTCCGCCATCGGCGCGCCCATCTGCCCGAGGCCTAGGAAGCCGATGCGGGTGACGTCGTCCATCGCTGCCGCCTCACACCGTCACGAGGCCGCTGTCCACCGGCAGGATGGTGCCGGTGACGATGCGCGATTCGTCGGACGCGAGGTAAAGCGCCGCCTGCGCCATGTCCATCGGCTCCCCGAGCCCCAGCAGATGCGTTTCGGCCAGCGCCTGCATGGCGGGGTTGCCGGCCAGGAGGGCGCGCACCCGCTCCGTCAGGGTCACCGTCGGCGCTATGGCGTTCACCCGCACGCGCTTGGGGCCGAACTCCACCGCGAGGGAGCGCGTCAGCGCCGCCACCCCGCCCTTCGCCGCGGTGTAACAGTCCCGTCCGGGGAAGCCCATCAGGGCCACCACGGACGCCATGTTCACGACCGAACCGCCGCCCGATCTGACGATCTCCGGAATGCCGAAGCGGCAGCCGAGGAAGGTGCCGAAGAGGTCCACGCGGATCGCCCGCCAGAACTCCTCGAGAGGGGCGTCGACCGCGTTGGAATCGACGTCGGTCGAGCCGCCCGCGTTGTTGTGCAGCACGTCCAGGCGACCGTAGTGCCCCACCGTGCGCCGGATGGCGGCGGCAACGCTGTCCGGGTCGCCCACATCGGTCGGGATGGCGATGGCGTCGCCGCCGCTCCCGGAGATGCGGTGCGCCGTTTCCTCGCCACTCGGACCGTCGATCTCGGCGACGGCGACCCTCGCGCCCTCGCGTGCGAAGAGCTCGGCCGTGCAGCGGCCGATGCCGGTGCCGGCGCCGGTGATGAAGGCGACCTTGCCCTCGAGCCTCGCCATGGCGCGCTTCCCCGTCTTTCCTGCGACTATGGTGGCCCAGGCGGCGCAGCGGCAAGGGCGGCCATTGATGCCGGCTCGCCGCCGCCATTAGACTCCTGCCCCAACGAGCCCCGGCCAGGAGCCGGGCGGGAGGAGGAACGGCCATGTCCAGCCCACCCACCGGTGGCCTCGCGCGCCGCCGCGCCCTGCTCGGCACCGCAGTTGCGGGGCTGGCCGCGCCGCCCGCGCTGCGGGCGCAGGCACCGGCGGTGAGGATCGGCGTGCTGACGGACATGGGCTCCATCTACGCCGACTACGCCGGCGCCGGCTCGGTGGACGCCGCCCGCATGGCGATCGCCGATTCGGGGATGGCGGACCGCGTGCAGATGGTCTCCGCCGACCACCAGAACCGGCCCGATGTCGGCTCCAACCTGGCGCGCAACTGGTACGACAGCCAAGGCGTCGACGCGATCTTCGACGTCCCCACCTCCAACGTGGCGCTGGCGGTGAACACCGTGGCCGGGCAATCGCGCAAGCTCTGCGTCTTCAGCACCTCCATCATCGACAGGCTGACCGAGGAGGACTGCAACGGCTACGGCCTGTCCTGGACCTGGGACATCTACTCGGTCGCGCGCAGCGGCGTGCAGCTCCAGCTCGGGCGCGGCCTCGACACTTGGTTCATCATCTACCAGGACATCGCCTCCGGCCACGCGTTGGCGAACACGGCGCGGGAGGCGCTGATCGCGTCCGGCGGCACTGTGTTGGGGCAGGTGGCGCACCCGCTCGGGACCACGGACTTCTCCGCCTACCTGCTGCGCGCGCAGGCTTCGCGCGCGAAGTTCGTCATGTTCACGGCCGGCGGGACGGACTTGATCAATGCGCTGAAGCAGGTGCGGGAGTTCGGCTTGGTGCAGCGCGGCCAGCAGATCGGCACCATGTTCACCGTCATCACCGACGTGCACGCCATCGGCTTGGAGGCGCTGCAGGGGCTCAATTTCGTCACCGCCTTCTACTGGGACCGCGACGAGCAGACCCGCGCTTTCGCTCGCCGCTTCTTCGCCGTCCGCCAGAAGCAGCCCACCATGTTCCAGGCCGGGGTCTATTCCGCCGTTTCGCAGTACCTGAACGCGGTGAGGGCCACCGGCAGCAACAGGG
>CADCTL010000272.1 GCA_902805625.1 uncultured Acetobacteraceae bacterium | reverse complement strand
AGCTGCAGGAAGAGGTGTTCGATCCTCAAACGGCCGAGGTCGAAGCGCGGAAAGGCAATGTGGGCGTGAGATGCCTGCAGACGGACGCGGTCACTGTCTACCCTCTCGGTGACGGCTCGGATTGGGTCGCGGCCTTCGCCGCCGAGCTCGGCGCTGGCAGGTTCGGCGGCCGGCCCCGACGATGACGGCACCTTCCTATCGCTAGCCTGCCCGGAATGCCGCCGATCGCGTACGCCAGCCATCAGTTCGCGCCGGCATTCCCGTCAGGCATCCGTACGGGCGTGCCGCCCCTCGCCCGGATCTCCTAGGCGACACGCTCGACCGCCGTCGAAGAGCCGCCTTCGCCGTCGCGGGCGCTGCCCAGGTCGTTGACGACCACCCTCGCCCCGCGGGCCGCAAAGGCGATCGCGTGGCCGCGGCCCAGGCCGCCGCCTGCGCCTGTGACGATGGCGGCGCGGTTCTCGAACCGGATGGTCGAGCGTTCCTCCTTCGGCCATGAATACGCTCCGCCGCACGCCGCCACCCAGCCACGACGAAACGGACGCTGGACGCCCCAGGTTTGCGCGGCGGCGGCTGAGCCGCCCCAAGCTACTCCACCTTCACGTCGGCGGCGCGGATCACCGCGCCCCAGCGGGCGATCTCCGATCCCAGGAAGGCGCGAGCCTCATCCGGCGTGCCCCCGACCGGCTCGAATCCGAGCGCCTCGAACCGCGCGGCCATCGCCGGGTCGCGGACGATCCGGGCCACCTCGGCCGAGAGGCGCTCCACCACCGGGCTTGGCGTGCCGGCCGGCGCCAGCAGCATGCACCAGGTGCTGGAAACGAAGTCGGGCACCCCCGCCTCGGCGAAGGTGGGGATGTCGGGTGCGAAGCCCGCCCGCTTGGCGCTGGCGATGCCGAGCGGGCGGATGGTGCCGGCGTCGAACTGCGGCTTGAGCGTCGAGTAGGTGTCGAACAGCGCGCCGATGTTGCCCGCGATCAGGTCCTGCAACGCCGGCTGGGTGCCCCGGTAGGGGACGTGGACCATGTCGATCCCGGTCCGCAGCTTCAGGTCCTCCATGGTGAGGTGGGCCGCCGCGCCGACCCCGCTGGAGCCGTAGTTGATGGTCCCGCGCCGCGCCTTGGCGTGGGCGATGAACTCGCCCAGCGTGCGCGCCGGCAGCCGGGCGCTCCCGGCCAGCACCAGCGGCGCGGTCACCACGTGCGAGACCGGCGCGAAGCCCGCCACCGGGTCGAAGGGCAGCCGGCCGGCGTAGAGGGTGGCGTTGGCGGCGTGCGCGCCGATCACCATGGCCAGCGCGTACCCGTCGGGCGGGCTCGCCGCGACCGCGCCGGCCCCGACGATGCTGTTCGCGCCGGGCTTGTTCTCCACCACGACGGGCTGGCCGAGGGCGCGGGCGAGCGGCTCGCCGACCATCCGGGTCGCGATGTCCGTGGTGCCGCCGGGCGCGTAGGGCACGACGATCCGGATCGGCTTTGCGGGGTAGTCCGCGGCGCGGGCCCGGGACGGCAAGGCGATCGCACCCAGCGCCAGGGCGCCTAGCGAGGTGGCCATGCGCCGGGACATCGGTGGACGCGGCAAGTCGTTGAGCTTCATTCGCGCTCCCTCGTGCCCTTTCGGCTCCGTGGCCCGGCCGGTGCCGGCCGGGTGGCTTCCGGAGGCGGTTGACTGCACAAAGGAAGCGGAGCCGTCCGCGGCGGTTCCGCCGAGGCGCGGCCTTTCCGGCAGCGGGCCACGCGACAGGGCGCGCGACGCCGGTCCCGCGCCCGGTGCCGACGCTGCGGTCCTGCGATAAGGAGGCTCCCAGGTGGTGGCCGGCCCGGCGCGTGAGGCCCGCCCCTTGCCCCGGCGCACCGGCCGGGGATGGTGAGTGCCCCGACCACGCGCCCAAAATGGAGGAACGTTGCCGTGACCCGACCTGTCATCATCAGTTGCGCCGTCACCGGCGGCGCCGACAACGCGCACATGAACCCGGCCATCCCGGTCACGCCGGAGCAGATCGCCTCCGAGGTGCTCGCGGCGCGCGGCGCCGGAGCGGCGATCGCCCACATCCACGTGCGCAATCCCGCGACCGGCAAGCCGAGCCGCGACTTGGCGCTGTACCGGGAGGTGGTGGAGCGCGTCCGCGGCGCCGGCAGCGACGTCATCATCAATCTCACCACCGGGCCCGGCGCGCGCTTCGTCCCGGACGACGGAGACCCGGCGCGCGGCGGCCCCGGCACCAGCATGGCTACGCCAGAGGCGCGGGTGGAGCACGTGCTGGAGCTGCGCCCCGAGGTCTGCTCCCTGGACGTGGCGACGATGAATTTCGGCCCGCACGCCATGGTCAACGTCCCCCGCCACATCGAGGCCATGGCGCGGATGATCCGGGACGCCGGGGTGAAACCCGAGTTGGAGGTGTTCGACCTCGGCCACGTCGCGCTCGCCGCCCGCATGATCGGGGAAGGCTTGTTCGAGGCGCCGCCGCTGCTCCAGCTCTGCCTCGGCATACCCGGGGGCGCGCCGGCGACGACGGAGGCGATGCTGACCATGCGCAACACCCTGCCGCCGGGCTGCAACTGGTCGGCCTTCGGCATCTCCCGCCACCAGTTCCCGATGGTGGCGCAGGCGGTGGTGCTGGGCGGGCAAGTGCGCGTCGGGCTGGAAGACAACCTCTACCTGTCCCGCGGCGTGCTGGCGCCCGGCAACGGCGCCCTGGTCGAGCGGGCGGCGCGGATCATCGAGGAGTTGGGCGCCGAGGTGGCGACGCCGGCCCAAGCGCGGACGATCCTCGGCTTGGCCGCGCGCTGACCCGACCGCCAGGGCCGTCCGGATCGGGGCGCGGCGGCCGCGGCGCTCCGTCGCCTTACCACCTTACTGCCTTACTGCCTTACTGCCTTACTTTCCCGGTCTCTTGGCTCGGCGCGTGTTCGGACAAATGGCGGAGCTCGGGAGTCGGCGTACGGAGCGTAGCATTTTTTCGTCCCGCCGGCGCGAGCTTCTCGCGGGCGGCGCTGGACGCGAGAGGAGGGTCGAGAACATGGCGAACGTAGCCGTGCTGGGCGCCGGGACCATGGGCCACGCCTTGGCCTTGGTCTTTGCGATGGGCGGACACCGGGTCCGGCTGACCGACAGCAACCCCGCCACCCTGGAGCGGGCGCAGGGCCTGATGGAAACGGCGCTGGCGACCTTGGTGCGGCTGGGCGAGGCGCCGCCGGACCGCACGGCGGACTGGCTCGCCGGGGCGGTGACGCGGCACGCCTCGCTGGCCGAGACCGCCCAGGACGCGGAGCTGATCGTCGAAGCGATCATCGAGCGGCCGGACGCCAAGCGGGCGCTCTACGCCGAGTTGGACGAGGTGGCGCCGGCCGAGGCGATCTGGGCCAGCAACACCAGCTACCTGGACGTGTTCCCGTTGATCCCGGAGCGGCGGCAACGGCGGGCGATGATCGCCCATTGGTACACGCCGCCCTACCTGGTCGATTTGTGCGACCTCGTGCCCGGCCCGCGCTGCGAGCCGGAGGCGGTGGAACGGGTCCGCGCCACCGTGGCGGCGATGGGTCAAGTCCCGATCGTGATGCGGAAGTTCGTCCCCGGCTACGTCGCGAACCGCGTGCAGGCCGCCATCCAGGCCGAGGTGCAGCGGTTGCTGGACGAGGGCGTCGGCACCGCGCAGGAGATCGACGCCGCGATCATCCACGGCATCGCCTTGCGCCTGCCGATCCTCGGCGTCTTCGCCAAGGCCGACTTCACCGGCCTGCAGTTGATGTACGACGCCGCCCGCAACCGCTCCGGCGGCGCCGGGGAAGGCGGCCCCGGCCAGGCGCTGGCCGAACTGGTGGAGGCGGGCAAGACCGGCGTGTTGAGCGGCGCCGGCTTCTACGACTGGTCCGGCCGCCCCCCGGCCGAATGGTTCGAGGAGCGGGACCGGCGTTTGGTGGCGCTGAAAAAGGCGCTGCGCCGGATCGGCAGCCTCGCGGGGTTCCAGGAGAAGGGGGACGAGGCGTGATCCGCTACGACCTGAAGGGCAAAACGGCGCTGGTGACCGGCGGCGCGTCCGGCATCGGCCTCGCCACGGCCACCCTGCTGGCCGCGAACGGCTGCAAGGTGGCGGTCAACCACCTGGCCGACGACCCGCGCGGGCCGGAAGCGGTGGAGAAGCTGCGCGCCGCGGGCCACGAGGCGATCGCCGCCCCCGGAAACGTCGGCGACGCGGCCGATTGCGAGCGCATGGTGGACGCCGCCGCGCGGGAGCTGGGGCGGCTCGACTACCTCGCAAACAACGCCGGCACGCCCGGCACGCGCACGCAGATTCCGCCGAAGGAACTGGACCGCATCACCGAGGAGCTTTGGGAAACGGTGCTGCGGGTGAACCTGCTCGGCGTCTTCCGCTGCACCAAGGCCGCGGCGCCGGCGCTGAAGGCGGCGGGGGGCGCGGTGGTCAACGTGGCCTCCATCGCCGGGCTGGACTCGCCGGGCAGCTCCATGGCCTACGGGGCGACCAAGGCCGGCGTCATCAGCATGACCAAGAACCTGGCGCGCGCGCTCGCACCGGAGGTGCGGGTGAACGCGGTGGCGCCCGGCGCGGTGGACAGCCCCTGGATGGTGGAGTGGACGGAGGAGCGGCGGAAGGCCAGCGCCGAAAAGGCGCTGCTCAAGCGCCGCTGCACGCCGGAGGACCTCGCCGAGGTGATGGTGTTCCTGCTGGCCGGCGCCGCCATGGTGACCGGCCAGACCGTCGTGGTGGACGGCGGCTTGACGCTGGAGGCGCGCTGACGGCCACCGAGCGGTGCGCCAGCCGAAACCGCTTCCCCGCGGCAACGGAGGCGCAGGTCGCCCGGTGTTCCGGCGGGCGGATCAGCCCTGCGTGCCGCGCTGCATCCGCTGCGCTTCCCGCAGGTGCTCCTCCAGGGAGGGCAGGGTCTGCGACGCCCACTGCTTGAGCCGCGCCTCGTCGCCGGATTGCGCGTAGGCGCGGAACAGGTCCACCGCCGTCTGGTGCGATTGGACTTGCTGGCGGGTGAAGACGCGGTCGAACTCCGCGCCTTGCGCCCCTTGAAGCTGCTGCATGAGCGCCTGGTGCTGCTGGTCCAGGCTTGTCGGCATCTGGGAGGCGGAGACGCCCTGGAGCTGCGGCAGCATGCCCTTCAGCTCGTTCGTGGTCTTCTGGTGGTCGCGGAGCATGTGCTGGGCGAACCGCTTCACCTCAGCGTTCTGCGAACGCTGCTCGGCGAGCCGGCTCGCTTCCATCTCGTACAGGTCGCTCATCGCCGCCAAGCGCGCGAACCCGGCGGCCGTGAGCGCGTCGGCGCGGTTGCCGGTGGCGCTCACCCCTGCGGCCGGCGCCGCCGGGTCGGTGACCGGCGGGCTGCCGGTCTGGGATTCCGTGGTCAGCGCGCGCTGCTGCTGCGTCTGGGCCATGGCCGGCGCCGCGGCGACCAGCAGGG
Source organism: uncultured Acetobacteraceae bacterium (assembly GCA_902805625.1). Lineage (GTDB taxonomy): Bacteria > Pseudomonadota > Alphaproteobacteria > Acetobacterales > Acetobacteraceae > Craurococcus. The sequence goes on along the minus strand of CADCTL010000272.1, from coordinate 68 downwards.
CCGGCGCCGCCGCGAGAAGGGCGAGTTTGCGCATCTCTTGTTTCCCCGAAACAGGCCGAAGCGGCCAG
>CADCTL010000271.1 GCA_902805625.1 uncultured Acetobacteraceae bacterium | reverse complement strand
CGCCTCCCAATCCGACACCGGTTTTCGTGTAGGATTTGCTTGGCTTTCCGTTGGCTCCGAGGCTGGTCTCGGATGCACGGCAAACACCCGTTTCCCGACACCCGCGACGCTCATCGCCGCGGCGCTGTCCGGGACTGAAGTGGCGGAAATCCGCGGCCTGCCCAGCACCGCGTTCGTGCTCTGTCCGCCTATGCTACAGATCCGCGCGTTCCGTTAGAATCTGTACACGAAATGAAGTCGTGCTGTAGGGGCTGGCTTGGTGCGTGAAGAAGGGGAGCGGAAGTCCGGGCTCACCATCTCCGGCCGATGTCTTGTACCGCCCCCCTGAGCACCGCTGATCTGCCGCCGCCTTCGGCCCGCCGCGTTCCCCGCCCCGACCGTGGCGACGGCTGGAACACACTGGCCGACATCGAGGTCTTCATCTTCGCCGTTGAGGCCGAACTGGAGGCCATGGATCGGGAGCGGGTCGGCGTGCATCGCCGCGGCCGCAAGCCGGACCTTGCCCTGCGGCGGCGCCTGATCGGGCTGATCTGGACCCTGACCTTCGGCGGCATGCAGTGGCGCATCGCCGGCTGGCTGTCCGGCGTCCCCTTCACGACGCTGCACAGCAGCTTCGCCCGCTGGACCCGGCTCGGGCTGTGGCGCCGGCTGGGCCAGCGTCTGGCCCTCGACTGGCGGCTGGCCTGTGGCGACGAGGTCCTGCCCTCGGCGGTGGTGGCCGACAGCCGCTCGCTCCGCTCGGCCCCGACCAGTTGGACGCGGGGCATCGACGGCGGCAAGCTGGTCAAGGGCCTGAAGGTGTTCGCGGTCTGCGACAAGCACGGCTCGCTGCTCGACCTGGAGCTGCGGCCGGCCAACACGGATGACCGCGCCGGCACCCTCCCGACGCTGCCCCGGCTGGCCGCACTCGGCTTCCAAGGCGATCTGCTCGGCGACAGCGGCTTCAAGGGCGCGCCCTTCGCCGCGGCGGCGCTCGCGCACGACATCCACGTCTCGGTCTCGCCCGGGGGCACGCGGGACGGGCGCTTCCTGCCGAACGGGATCAGGTGGGTGGTGGAGCGGCTGTTTGCCTGGTTGAGCCGCTATCGACGGCTCAACATCGTGTACGACCGCGAGCCTGACCTCTTCGCGGCGCACGTCTGGATCGCGATGATCTCCATCATCTCACGACGGCTCGTCGCCCAAACCCAGGCACAGCAAGGGATTTAATCGCGTACAGCTTCTGAGGTCGAGGGCTTCCGAGAAGGCCGGATTGAAGACGGGCCTTCCGGCGCTGGCCGTCGTCGCGTAGTTCGACAGGCTGCGGGTGGCGAAGGAATAGGCCACCACCGCCGGGACGCCGACCGCCGCGCCGTTCCAATCGTCGCCCCTCAGGAGCGTGTGGAATCTCGGTCCCGTGTACCCCGTGGAGCCGGGCCCGCCGGGGGAAGTCGGCGATTGAGGGGTGGCTGTCGGGGTCGGGAGTGTCGGCCCGGTCGGAATCGTCGGCCCGGTCGGGATTCCCGGCCCGTTGGGGATGATGTAGCGGCCTTCGGCGTCGGCCACGAGCGCGTCGTCGCTGTCCGGCACGCAATGCGGGCAGTAGCAACGAAACCCGGTGGAAACTCGGTCGGCGGACATCGCAGGCTCCCCTAGCCGCCGGCACCGTATCAATTTTGTTTAGCTAATAAAATCGTTTTCGCACTAAGCGGGGCTTGCGCGTCGTGCGCCCAAGCGCTCCGATCCGACCCCGATGGACCCACACCCCCCCGAACACCCCTCCGCCTCGGCCGACGACGCCGCCATCCGCCGGGAAATCCTCCGCCAAACCGCCGCCCGGGGCGCCGACCGCTCCATCTGCCCGAGCGAGGTCGCCCGCGCCCTGGCCGGTGGGGACGACGGCCCTTGGCGCCCCTTGATGGGGCCGGTGCGGCGCGCGGCGGCCCAACTCGCCCAGGGCGGGCGCATCGAGATCCTCCGCAAGGGCAAGCCGGTGCCGCCGGAGGACATGCGCGGCGTGATCCGGCTCCGCGCCGCCCCCGCCGAGCGATGACCGCACCGCTCGGCGCCCTCTTCGGCCGCGGACCCATGGGGCTGCCGCCGGCCGAGCCGGTGGAATTCCGGTCCCTCGTCCTCCCGCGCTCCCCCAACACCTGCTTGGCCGCGCCGGCCGGCGCGCACCCGGCGGCGCACCTCGAGACGCCACCCCTCGCCGTGGCCGTGGCGACCGCTTGGCCGGTGCTGCGGCGTTTCGGGCAGCGCTTCCCGCGCACCTACCGCCTCGCCGAATGGCCGGAGCGCCGGCAGGCGCAGTGGGTGGAGCGCTCCCCCCGCATCGGCTTCCCCGACGTGATCGCCGCGGAGCTGGCCGAAGGGCCGGACGGTGCCGCCGGGCTGTTCCTGTATTCCCGCAGCCTGTTCGGCTGGTCCGACCTCGGGGTGAACCGCCGGCGCGTCCAGGCGTGGATAGAGGCCTTCGACGCCGCCCTCCGCGGGCGCTGACGCGCGCCCCTCTTCCGCCAGGAGTCCCCGCCCGATGCGCCGCTTCGGCCTTTCCCTGCGCGACGCCTGGCGTCTCGCCGGCCCCTACTGGCGCAGCGAGGAGCGCGGGCGGGCCCTCCTCCTCCTGGCGGCGGTGGTGGGGCTGAACCTCGCGACCGTCGGCATGGACGTGCTGATCAGCTTCTGGAACCGCGAGTTTTTCAACAGCATCCAGGAGCGCGACGAAGCGGCCTTCTTCGAGTTGCTGCTGTGGGGCCGGCAAACGGAGAGCGGGCCGATGCCGGGCTTCGTCTTCATCGCCGCCGTCTACATCGGGGTCGCGGTCTACGCCCTTTACCTCCAGCAAGCCTTGCAGATCCGGTGGCGGCGCTGGCTGACGCGCGAGTACCTCGACGGCTGGCTGGCCGACCGCGCCTACTACCGCATCGCCCTGGCGGACGCCGGCACCGACAACCCGGACCAGCGCATCGCCGAGGACCTCCGCATGTTCGTGGACGAGACGCTGACCCTCGGCCTCGGCCTCATGCGCTCCGTCGTCACCCTGTTGAGCTTCGTCCTGGTGCTCTGGAGCCTGTCCGGGCCGCTGACGGTCCTGGGCGTGTCCGTCCCCGGCTACATGGTCTGGGTGGCGCTGCTCTACGCGGCGCTCGGCACGGGGCTGACCCACCTGATCGGCCGGCGCTTGATCGGCCTCAACTTCGCCCGGCAGCGGGCGGAGGCGGATTTCCGCTACGCCCTGGTGCGCCTGCGCGACAACGTCGAGGGCGTGGCGCTGCACGCCGGGGAGGCGGACGAGAAGCGCGGCCTGCTGGACCGCTTCGGCGCCCTGGTGGGCAACTGGTGGGAGATCATGGTGGCCACCAAGCGCCTCACGCTCTTCACCCTGGCCTACGGGCAGGCGGCGGTCGTCTTCCCCTACCTCGTCGCCGCGCCGCGCTACTTCAGCGGCGCCATCCCGCTCGGCGGCCTCACCCAAACGGCCGACGCCTTCTCCCAGGTGCAGGGCGCGCTGTCCTGGTTCGTGGACAAGTACCGGGACGTCGCCGAGTGGCGGGCCACGGTGCAGCGGCTCAACGGCTTCCGCGCCGCCGTGGACGCGGCGCGGGGCGCGTCGGCGGCCGGCGCCGGCCCGCAGGCGGCGCCGGGGGACGCCCCCGACCTCGCGCTCGAAGGCATAACCCTGGCCCTGCCGGGCGGGCGGGTGCTGGTGGAGGACGCGTCCGTGCGGATCGCGCCGGGCGAATCCGTGCTCGTGTCCGGCCCCTCGGGCAGCGGCAAGTCCACCCTGTTCCGCGCGGTGGCCGGCATCTGGCCCTTCGGCCGCGGCCGGGTGCGCCTGCCCGCGGACGCGCGGGCGCTGTTCCTGCCGCAGCGGCCCTACCTGCCGCTCGGCACCCTGCGCCGGGCCCTCTGCTACCCGGTGGACCCGGCCCGAGTCCCGGACGAGGCGGCGCGGGCGGCGCTGCGCGACGCCGGCCTCGGCCACCTCGAACCCCGGCTGGACGAGGAGGACGCCTGGGACCGCCGCCTGTCCGGGGGCGAACAGCAGCGCGTGGCCCTCGCCCGCGCCCTCCTGCTCAAGCCCGACTGGCTGTTCCTGGACGAAGCGACGGCGAGCCTCGACCCGGAGGCGGAAGCCGCCTTCTACACCCTCCTCAAGGAGCGGCTGCCCGGCGCGGCCATGGTGTCCATTGCGCACCGCCCCGCCGTGGCGCGATATCATGGCCGCGCGCTGCGGCTGCGCGACCGGCGGTTGGTGGAGACGGCCGTTTGATCGCACCGGCCAAACGGATCGTCGCGTTGCCGTTCTGAACCGCCGCGGCGAGGAAGGGAACGATGCTGAACAGGGCCTGGGGTTTGGCGAGGGACACGGTGTACGGGTACATCGAGGACGACGCCATGAGCCGCGGCGCCGCCGTCGCCTACTACACGATCTTCTCCATCGCGCCGCTGCTGCTGATCGCCACCGCCATCGCCGGCCTCTTCTTCGGCGACAAGGCCGTGGAAGGCGCCATCGCCGAGCAGTTGGAGGGCCTGCTCGGCCGCCCGAGCGCGGAAGCGGTGCAGGCCATGGTCAAGGGCGCCGCCAACACGACCCAAGGCACCGTCGCCACCGTCATCAGCGTCGTCACCCTCTTGCTGACCGCGAGCGGCGTGTTCGCCGAGCTGCAATCCGCGCTGAACGTGATCTGGAAGGCGCCCCCGCAGACGGGCGACACCATCACCCGGCTGGTGGTGGCGCGCGCTCTGGCGATCGGCCTGGTCGCGGCCACCGGCTTCCTGCTGCTGGTCTCGCTGGTGGTGAGCGCGGCCCTGGCGGCGGTGGCGACCTGGGTGGGCGGGCTGATGCCCGAACTGACCAAGCTGCTGGCCGTGGGGAACTTCGCCGTGTCGTTCCTGATGGTCACGCTGCTGTTCGGCGCGATCTACAAGATCCTGCCCGACCGGCAATTGCTTTGGCGGGACGTGGCGGTTGGCGCGGCGGTGACGGCGATGCTGTTCACCATCGGCAAGACGCTGATCGGCTGGTACATCGGCGGCACAGGCATCGCCAGCGCCTACGGCGCGGCGGGCTCGCTCATGGTGGTTCTGGTGTGGGTGTTCTACTCCACGCAAACCTTCCTGCTCGGCGCCGAGTTCACCAAGGCCTGGGCCGGCCTGAAGGGCAGCCCCGAAGCCCTGGCCGCGGGCGCCCGGTCGGCGGAGGAGATCGACGAGGGGCTGCAATCGCAGCGCTCCCGCCGCCGCCCCCGCCGCGAGCGCCGGCGCCGCCCGGAGGGCGAGGCGGCGGCGAACCCGGTGACAGTGGTGGCGCCGGCGATCGGGGCGGCGGCGCTCGGCTCGCTGCTGGTCAGCTTACTGCGGCGGCGGCGGTAGGGAGGGCGCGACGCTATCAACCTAAAAAGTAGAGCGGCCACCCAAGGGTTGTAGTCGCTGTACGAGGCTTGCGGGGTCAGCACCTGCTTGAGTGAAGGCCTCCATTGCGGTTTCGCGCCAGAACATGTCGCCCTCGCCTGGGTAGGACACGCGCTGCTGCCGGACCATCTGCACCGCGTTCGTCGCCCAGACCC
>CADCTL010000270.1 GCA_902805625.1 uncultured Acetobacteraceae bacterium | reverse complement strand
ACATGGACGCCCTGCTGCAGGGCAGCGCCACGCTGGCCCGCGCGGTGCGCCGCACCGCCGACGAGACGCTGCGCCCGCTCGAGGAGAAGAAGTTCCAGAACGCGGCGGAGTAACACCGGCGCGGGATCCGCAAGGATCCGAAGCGTAGAAGGGCGCGGCCGGGGCACACTCAGGTGCCCCGGCCGTTCCCATGTCGGCGGTCATGTCACGCGCAGCTAGCCCCGCCCCGGCCGGACCGGCACGATCCACACCGCCGGGTCGCCCTTACCCATGAACGCGCTGACGCGGACCCCACCCGGGGCAGGTTCCACCCGGAACCGCCACCCCTGGAATGGCTCCGGCACCACCCAACCGCTCGGGGCCTGCCGCCAGGGCTGCGCCGCGATCCAGGCCTCCAGCCCGCCGACACCGTCGAAGGCGCGCAGCGCGGCACGGGCTTCGGCTTCCGTCACGCCACCCACCTCCAGCGCCCGCTCCGCGGTGTAAGCCGGCTAACAGCGCCGGGCGGCGCTGCGGCGCAGTCTCCTCCTCAGCCGGGATGAACCCGGCTCGGGATTTCAGGAGACACGACCATGAACCGCACCGCCCTCGCCTCCCTCTTCGCCCTCGCCCTGACCGCCGGCGCGGCCCAGGCCTACTCCCCGGTCGGCGGCGGCTCCGCCACCATCTCCGGCGGCGGCGACAACCTGACCATCACCTACAATGCTGGTGGTGCCGGCGGCGGCATGGCCACCCACTCCCAGTCCGGGCGCCTCGCCCACTTCGCCGGCAACAGCGACGGCTTGCAGGTGGAATACCTGACTTCGGCCCCCGTCAATCCCGGCCCCTCCGCGCGGCTGGTCGGCGGCGGCGACAACGCCGAGGTGGTCTACGACCGGCGCTGAGCCGCCCGGAAGCCGGATGCAGTCAGGGACCGGCACGAGGCCGGTCCCGCCACGGCAGCCGCCCGCGACGGAGGCGACCATGTCCCGCTTCTCCGAAGCCGCCCGCGACATCGCCAGCGACTTCCTGGCCGCCGTGGGCGCGTCCCTCTATTTCCTCGCCTTCTTCGCCGCGATCCACGCGGCGCTGGACAAGCTGTCCTACTAGGCCCGCCAGCCCTCGGGCCGGCGCGGGATGCGCGGCGACAACGCCTAGGTGGTCCAGGGCCGGCGCTGAGCCGCTGGGCCACCCAGAGGCCGGCCAGGACTTGTCTCCCCCTGGCCGGCCTTCCCGCCCGCACAGGAGACGCGCAGACCGCCCCAGCCCCGGAGGCGCCACCAAGGCCCTCCCGGGCCGGCGACGGCGGCCAACCTAGCCACCATCGCCAGAACAGCCGCTTAGCCCGGCTCACTGTCTGGCCCGGCACGGTCCACACCGCCGGCTGGCCCGTGCCCTTGGACGCGGTGACGCGCACCCCGCCCGGCACGACGGATACCCGGAAGCACAGGCCGTGAAGCTCCTCGGGCGGTTTCTATTTCCGATCCTGCAAGCCACCGGCATCGGGCTTCGGCGCGACGCGCATGTAGCTTGGAAGGCGCCGCTCCTCGACCCACAGATCCACCGACAGCGTGACGGTGCCCACGGCCACGAAGGTCACGCCGTTCAACGGGTGCCCCTCCATTAGCAGGGCGCACGCTCGGCTTCCGCCCGTCCGACCCGCTCGCGCAGTTCGGCCAGCTCCACCGCCCGTTGGTCGGTCAGTGGCTTTCCCATGACAGCGGCCGGGATCGTCGGCCCGAGCCGAAAATGTTGAAGTGTAACGTTCCGGCATGGTGATAGAAGGCCGCCAACGCCTCCGGATGAGGCCGTGTCCCCACGACGGCGGGTCAGCCCATGCTCCGACGCTTCATCGAACGCCTGCATCACTGGCTCACCTACCAACCGGAGCGCCGGTACATGCGCGGCGGAGGCTGACCGACTAACAACTTACGCGGTAGGTCTCGGCCAGCTCGGCACCACCCACACCGTCGGGTCGCCCCCACCCGCCGACGCGACCACGCGCACCCCGCCGGCTCGACCTCCACTTCATTTCGCCCGGCCATCTCGCCGGCGGAAGATGCGCTGCCACAGCGGCCGTCGCGCCTCAGCTTCCAGGCTGGCGACCTGGGCGGCCTCCGCGGCACGGGCCGTCCGGTTTGCGGCTTCCTGAGCCTCGGCGATCCGCTTGCTCTGGAACCGGTCGAAGCGCTCGTTCGCCGCGGTCGCTTTCCGCTCCGCCTCGTCTGCCCGCCGCCCGGCTTCTGCCGCTTGCCGTTCCGCCTCCGCGGCCCTCGCCTGGGCTGCTTCCAACTCCGCCAAGTCCGGTGCGGCAGCCTGCGCCGGAAGCCGTTGCAGGTGTTCAACGCGAGCCTCCGCCGCTTCCACTCGGCGGCTGGCCTCCGCCGCCCGTGCCTCCGCCTCGCCAGCTCGCAGGGCCGCTTCCTCGACCTTGGTCAGGGCTGCCTCCCGCTCCGCCTTGGCCACCGCGACCGCCTCCGCGGCGATGGCCTGGGTCTGCCGGATGTGTTCCAGCCCTTCCGCGACCCGGCTCATGACGGCGGCGATCTCGGCGGCGCGCTGGTGGGCAGCGGTCGCTCGGTCCTCCGCGGCCCTCGCACGCTGGCCCGCTTCCTCGGCGGCGGCCTGTGCCGCCCGTAGAGCTTCCTGGAGCGCGGCCCGCTCGCCCTGCATGTGACCCCGGAGCGCTACCGCCTCGGCCCGGGCAGCATCCCGTTCGGCGTCCGCGCGGCGCATTGCTTCACGCAACTCGTTCAGCTCGCCTTCCCGCTGCGCCAGCCGGATCCGCAGCTCCGCCGCCTCCTGCTGAACCATCGCCAGTGTCGCCACCGGGACAGTTGCCGGCGACGTGTCTCCGGCCTGACGGACGCCGTTTGTCGCCGGCGTTGTCTCTAGTGCTGCCACCGGGACACGCACCCGCGCCAGTCCATCGTTCCCGGCTGTCTTGTGCCAGTTGTGCCGAAGTGCGAGCCGCTTGGCTGAGGCCGGAGAGATACCTCGGGCCTTGCCAAGCTCAGCGTAGGTCAGCGAGCGCGTGTCATCGGCGACGGTCACGGGGCAGTCTCCGGCACACCGATAAAAGGTGTATCCGGCGATGCGGACGCTTGTCGCTGGGGATATCTCCGGCACAGGATTGTGGCCGGGGTAGGCGGCCCGCTTCCGAACAAGTTGCTGCGGGTAGGGTGGCCGACCTACGAACGGCTGTGCGACGCGATCCGGGAGGCGGAAGACCGCGCTCTGTCCACCTCGGCGCGGACGCTCGCTCGCGTGGGAGCCGGAGCGTGACCAGGCCACTGGGCCGGCACGGTCTCGTAACCGGCCTTACGGAAGGGGCTGGCGTAAGTGACGGAAGCCCAAGGCCACAGTACCGACCCCTTTGACGGCGTCGGTGGGCTCGAACCCTGAACCCCGTAACCGGCGACACCCAGACAAAAAGAGGGCCGACGCGTGAGCGTCGGCCCAAAGGGAGGGGTCGAAGCCGTGCGGAGTGAGGGCACGGCACCCAGGCATCGGTACGGGCGCAGTATGCACGATCACATATTGCAACGGAATTGGTTTCCCTGGCGGACGCTTGCCGCGCCCGCAGACCCGCGCAGCCCGCCCACGCCGTGCCCGAGAAGCCCCTGACGGAAGCCGGAGCCCGCGCCGCGCTGGCCGCCTTCGACGGTGTCGGCGGGCTGGAGTGTGAACCCTCGCGCTTCGTGCGGCCGACGTGTCCTCGGCCGTCGCAGGCTTGGTGCCCCACGGACGGATGCGCGGGCACGTCCGCATTGAACCCATCCCACGAGAGATGGACAAACCTTCACGAAATATCACGCCTCTGCGAGTTGTGATCGCGTACTCTGCATACGTTCAGGCCCTGGCCTTGGACGTCTCCTCCCGACGACCCCGCGCCGCATCCTGGGGATGGGCACAGGGTTCGCACCTCGGGGCCGGTGGGTCACGACCGCCGGCCCCCTTTTTTGTTCCGACGCCGGGTGCGGCCGCCCGCGTCACAAGCCGTCCAGGCCCAGGGTGTCGGAAGCGCGCCGGCGCGGCGCGGCCCGGGCGGCGGGACCGCCGAGCACGCCGGCCAGCCGCCCCAGGAGGGCGTCGCCGTCGAAGGGCTTGCCGAGGCGGGCGGTGGGGCCGCCGAGCCCCCGCAGGTCCGCCTCCGGCGCCTGCGGGTCGAAGCCCGTGGTGACCACCGCCGGCATGCCCGGGTGCCGCGCGCGCAGGCGGCGGAGGACGTCGCGGCCGTCCAGGCCGCCGGCGAGGCGCAGGTCCACCACCGCGGCCAGCGCCGCCGCCGCGCCGCCGCCGCCGGAGCCCGGCGGGGCGGCGGGGCCGTCGGGCATCCAGACCGGGCGGTAGCCGGCCTCGGCCAGGATGTCGGACACCAGCGCCGCGATCAGGGCTTCGTCCTCGACCACCAGCACGGTCGGGCGCTCGTGGGAGGCATCATCGGGCATGGGGGGGGATCCACACGGGAAAGGCCGACGCGCGGCCGGGCTCGGAAGGAGGACGCGGCCGTCAGGCCGCCGCGGCGGCCGCCTCCTGCCCCGCCTGGGCGTCCAAGCTGTAGCCGCCGGCCGAGGTGAGCAGCAGGCGGGTCCTGGACGGGTCGGCCTCGATCTTCTGGCGCAGGCGGTAGATGTGCGTCTCCAGCGTGTGGGTGGTGATGGAGCTGTTGTAGCCCCACACCCCGTTCAGCAGCACCTGGCGCGGCACCGGCTTGCCGGCCGCCCGGTACAGGAACTTCAGGATGTTGGTTTCCTTGTCCGTCAGCCGGACCTTGCGGTTCCGGGCCGGCTCCAGCAGCAGCTTGGCGGCGGGGCGGAACACGTAGGGCCCGACGGTGAACACCGCGTCCTCGGAGTTGTCGAACACGCGGAGCTGGGCGCGCACGCGGGCCAGCAGTTCGCCGGCGCGGAAGGGCTTGGCGACGTAGTCGTTGGCGCCGGCGTCGAGGCCGCGCACCACGTCCCGCTCCGCGTCCGCCCCCGTCAGCATGATGACCGGCATGCGCTTGCCGTCGCGCCGCAGCTTGGCGCAGAACTCCCGGCCGCAGCCGTCGGGCAGGCCGATGTCGAGCAGGATGGCGTCGTAGCGGGCGTCGCCCGCGTCGAGCTTGGCGGCGGCTTCGGCCGCGGTCCCGGCCTCGACGGCATGGAAGCCGCCGGCGAGCATGATCTGCTCCGCCAGCGTGGCGCGGAGCGCCGCGTCGTCCTCGACGATCAGGATGGGGCGAAGGGCGGTCATCGGGGCGGGCTCCTGTGCGGCGGCGGTGGCGATCACCCGTGGCGCGATCTGCGCCCGTGATGTTTCAATCCTGAGTTATTTATCGCCGATTGAGGCATCCGCCGCAACATATTTCTATTTCGAAACATAAACCGAGGCTGCCCGGGCGGGCGGGAACGCCGTCGCGGGTGTGGCTGTCCTCGCGGTGGGCGACACCGGCGCGCTGCCCGAGGAGTGCCGCCCGCCGCGTTCTCCGGCAGCGGCGGCCGCCGCGACGGTCGCCGCGGCGGCGCGGCATCGCGAAGGCGTCATGATCTACCGGTTGATCAGCGTTCCACGCAGCGCGCGCATTCGGGTAGACGGTATTCATTAGGCCGTCGGAACCAAGCCGCGGCGCCAGCACCGGGGAACGAACACCACATGGCGGACATCGGCGGCACCAG
>CADCTL010000269.1 GCA_902805625.1 uncultured Acetobacteraceae bacterium | reverse complement strand
CCGGGGCCGTCGAGTCCGGCCCGGCCGCCGGCGTGGTCGCGGCGGCGCTGGTCGGCCGCCAGATCGGCCTGCCCAACGTGCTGTCCTTCGACATGGGCGGCACCACGGCCAAGGCCAGCGTGATCGTCGGCGGCGAGGTCGCGGTGACGGCGGAGTACGAGGTCGGCGGCGCCGGCAACGCCAAGCGCTGGATCGCCGGCACCGGCCACCCGATCCGCGTGCCGGTGGTCGACCTCGCGGAGGTCAGCGCCGGCGGCGGCAGCATTGCCTGGATCGACCCCGGCGGCGCGCTCAAGGTCGGCCCGCACAGCGCCGGCGCCGCGCCCGGCCCCGCCGCCTACGGCCGCGGCGGCGCCCGCCCGACCGTGACGGACGCGAACATCGTGCTCGGCTACCTCGACGGCGCCGCGCTGCTCGACGGCGGCCTGCCGATAAGCCGCGCCGCCGCCGAGCGCGCGATCGCCGAGCACGTCGCGGCGCCGCTCGGCCTCGGCGTCCCGGAGGCCGCCGCGCGCGTCGTCGAGGTGGTCAACGCCAACATGTGCGAGGCGCTCCGCATCGTCTCGGTGGAGCGCGGCCACGACCCGGGGGAGTTCAGCCTGATGGCCTTCGGCGGTGCCGGCCCGGTCCACGCCGCCTTTCTCGCGGAGGAGTTGGCGGTGCCGGAGGTGGTGGTGCCGCCCGCGCCCGGCGCCTTCTCGGCGCTCGGCCTCGTCGCCACCGACCTGCGCCGGGACTTCGCGCGCACGCTCTACGCTCCCCTCGACGGCGTCGAGCCCGAGCGCGTCGCCGCGGTGCTCGCCGCCATGGAGGAGGAGGGATCGGCGATGCTCGACGCGGCTGGCGTGCCCCGGTCGCGCCGCGCGCTCCAGCGCTCGGCCGACTGCCGCTACCGACGCCAGGCCTACGAGCTGACGGTGCCGCTGGCCGACAGTCCGGTGACGGCGGGGGTTCTCGCCACGCTCGCCGCCGACTTCCATGCCAAGCACGAGCAGACCTACGGGCACGCCAACACGAGCGAGCCGGTGCAGCTCGTGAACCTGCGGCTCACCGCGCTCGGCCGCCTGCCGCCGCTCACCCTCGCGCAGCCGTCGGACGTGGCGGCCGGGCGCGAAAGCGAGCGCCCGGCCTGGTTCGCCGGCGCGATGCGCCCGTGCCGCGTGCTGTGGCGCGAGGGCCTCTCGGCCGGCGCCGCCGTGCCCGGCCCCGCCGTCATCGAGTCGCTGGAGTCCACCACCGTGGTGCCGCCGGGCTGGACCGCCCGCGTGGCCGACCACGGCATCATCCGCCTGGTCCGGGAGCGCTGACGCATGGCGACGAGCGAAGGGCCCCTCCGCGGCATCGACCCGGCCCGCTTCGAGGTGGTGAAGAACGCCCTCCTCTCCGCCGCCGAGGAGATGAAGATCGTCCTGGCGAAGACCGCCTACTCGCCGCTGCTGAAGGTGGCCGGCGACTACTCCTGCGGCATCTTCAACGCGCGCGGCGAGATGGTGGCGCAGGGCCCCGACCTGCCGATCCACCTCGGCTCCATGCCGGACGCGGTGCGCAGCGTCGCCCTGGCCTTCCCCGACGTTGCCGAGGGCGACGTGTTCATCCACAACGACCCGTACCGCGGCGGCTCGCACCTGCCGGACGTGAACGTCGTGATGCCGGCCTGGCACGAGGGCCGCCTGCTCGGCTTCGGCTGCGTCCGCGCGCACTGGCCCGACATCGGCAGCGCGACGCCGGGCAGCTACGGAGCCGTCCGCGAGATCTACGGCGAAGGGCTGCGCCTGCCTCCCGTGCGGCTCTACCGGAACGGCGAGCCGGATCCGAACGTGGAGGCGATCATCCTCGCCAACGTCCGCACGCCGGCGGAGCGGCTCGGCGACCTGCGCGCCCAGGTCGCCGCCAACCGGCGCGCCGCGCAGCGCATGGCCGGGCTCGCCGGCAAGTACGGCACGGACGAGCTGCTCCGCATCATGGACGCCGTGCTCGACTATTCCGAGGCGATGATGCGCCGCGCGCTGCTGGCCCTGCCGGACGGGGAGGCGAGCTACACCGATGTCGTGGACGGGGACGGCGTGCTGGAGCCCGGCGAAACCGAGGACGCCACCTTCCAAGTCAGGATAACGCTCCGCAAGCGGGGCGACGGCATCGCCGCGGATTTCGCCGGCTCCGACGGGCAGGTCGCGGGGCCGATGAACGCGCCGCTCAGCGTCACCGCCTCCGGCGTGTTCGCCGCGCTGAAGATGATCGCCGACCCGCGGAGCCTGATCCCGCCCAACTCCGGCTGCTGGCGCCCGGTGCGCGTCACGGCGCCGCCCGGCAGCGTCGTCCACGCGCAGGAGCCCGCGCCCGTGGTCTACGCCAACCACGAGATGTCGCACCGCGTGTCCGAGATGGTCTTCGCCGCCATGCACCGGATCGCCCCCGACCGGGTGATGGCGGGCTCGCAGGGCACCAGCGGCATCGTCACCTTCGGCGGCACCGATTACCGCACCGGCGAGCGCTTCGTCTCCTACGAATCCACCAAGGGCGGCTTCGGCGCGCGGCCGGTGAAGGACGGCATCAACGCCGTCTCGGCGGTGATCAGCAACATGCTGAACACGCCGGTCGAGGTGCTGGAGATGAGCGCCCCGCTGCGTGTGGAGGAATACGCGCTCGTGCCCGACAGCGGCGGCGCCGGCACCTGGCGCGGGGGCCTCGGCGTGCGCCGCTCCTGGCGCGTCCTGGGGCGCGACCTGCAGGGCGCCGCCTGCTTCGAGCGGCAAGTGACGCCGCCTTTCGGCCTGTCCGGCGGCGGCGAGGGCGGCCGGGCGCGGCTCACCATGGACCTGCCGGACGGCACGCGCCGGAAGCTGCCGGGCAAGGGCGCCTTCACCGCGCCCGCCGGCGCGCTGGTGACGGTCGAGGCGCCCGGTGCCGGCGGCTTCGGCCCGCCCGGCGGCCGCGACCCGGAGGCGCTCCGCTCGGACCTCCTCGACGGCTACGTGACGCCGGCGGCGGCGGCGCGCGACTACGGGGTGGGCGACCCGCCCTGACCGCCGGCCGAGGTCCGGCGCCCTGGCGATGCCGCTGCGGACCGCCCCGAATGTTCCAGTTACGGCCCCCTGTTTAGCCCGAGGGAGGCCGCCGCCCCATGCTTCGCCTCAACCCCAGCCGCCGCTATAGCCCCGAACGGCCCTGGGCGCCCCTGAGCGACGACGAGTGGGCGGTGCTCTCGCCTTTCGTCCACCGCGCCGCCGACGTCGCGGGCCGGCCCGTCCGCGACCTGCGCGGCAGGCTGGACGCGATCTTCTGGCTGGCGGCGAACACGAGGCCGGGGCGCGCGCCCCCGCCCTGGCACGCGCTCCCGGAGCGCTTCGGCAAGCCAGGCACCGCCTCGCGCCAGTTCCGCCGCCGGGCCAAGCAGGGCCTGTGGACCAAGCTGTTGCAGGCGCTGGCCGGCGACGAGCGCCCCGGCGCCGCCGTGCTCCGCCGGCTCGAGTCCTGGATCTGCCGCGCCTACCGCCGCGCTTGGCGCCTCTTGGGCGTGCAGGGCATGGCGCTGGCCCGGCGCCTCGGTTTCCTCTCGGCGCTGCGCGGCGCCTCCTCGCTGCTGCCCGACCCCGGTTTGTCCGAACAGGTCTTCCGCAAGCTCCGCGCCGGCGTCCGGCTCGCCGGCGAGCGGGGCTTGGCCGCCCTCCCGCCCGGCTTCCTCCGCTCCTACCGCAGGCTGCTGGCCGTCGCCGCCGGCCGCCGCTCCATCCCGCGCTGCCTCGCGCCGCCCTGATAGGCGGGCGCCCGTCGCGGAGGCCCTGCCGCAGGATCGGCATGGTCGAGCCACCGCGCCTCTCCGCCATGCGTCAGCACGCGCCAACGCACGGCTCGGCAACGTGGCGGCGGAGCGCCAAGGGCCGGCGCGACCCAGCGGCTGACGGCGCACAACAAAGCTCCACCCGCGGCGCGGATGGTTGCGGTCCTGCGTCGGAAGGGGAAGGCTGGGCTGCGGACCTCTGCGGCGGCGCTCGTCTACACACAGCAACAAACGGTCGAGGGAGCGAAACATGGCCGAGAACACCACGGCGGCGCGGCGGGCGGCGGGGACGGTGGGAGGCCGGGGCCGCAGGACGCTCCTCCGGGCCGCCGCGGGCGGCCTCTCCGCCGCCGCGATCTGGCCGGCGGGGCGGGCGCTGGCGCAGCCCTCGGACGGCGTGGTGAAGATCGGCGTGCTGGACGACATGTCGGGCGTCTTCGCGGACCAGCAGGGCATGGGCGACGTCGTTTCCGCGCGCATGGCGGTCGAGGATTGGGGCGGGCGCGTGCTCGGAGTGCCTGTGGACCTGGTCTACGGCGACCTGCAGAACCGGCCCGACGTGGGCATGGGCATCGCGCGCCGCTGGTACGACCAGGAGAAGGTGGACGCGATCTTCGGCATAGGGAACTCCGCCGTCGCGCTCGCGGTCCAGCAGCTCACGCGCGAGAAGAACCGCGTCAACGTCTCGGTCGCGGCCGGCACTACGGACCTCACCGGCAGAGGCTGCTCGCCGCTCGGCGTCCACTGGACCTACGACAACTACGCCCTCGCCCGCGGCACGGCGACGGCCATGGTGGGGGAAGGCAAGAGGCGCTGGTTCTTCATCACCTCGGACTACGCCTTCGGCCACTCCCTGGAGCAGAACGGCACGGAGATCGTGCGCGCGCTCGGCGGCGAGGTGGTCGGCTCCGTGCGCGCGCCGTTCCCCGAGACGGACTTCTCCAGCCACATCGTGCGCGCGGCGCAGTCCGGCGCGCAGGTGGTGGGCCTCGCGGTCTCGGGCACCGACCTGATCAACGCCGTGAAGCAGATGGGCGAGTTCGGGTTGATGCGGCGCGGGATACAGCCCGCGGCCTTGCTGTGCCTCTTGACCAACATCCAGGCCATCGGCCTGCAAACGGCGCAGGGCTTGGTCTTCACCGAGGCCTACTACTGGGACCAGAACGAGGAGACGCGGGCCTTTTCCGAACGCTTCCGGCGCGTCCACGGAAGGCCGCCGACCATGTTCCAGGCCAGCATGTGGGGCGCGGTGACGCATTACCTGAAGGCGGTGCAGGCCGCCGGGACGGACGCGGCGGAGCCGGTCATGGCGAAGATGCGCGAGCTGCCCGTCAACGACTTCATGACCAAGGGCGGGCGCGTGCGGGAGGACGGCCGCGTCGTCCGCGACATGTACCTCATGCGCGCCAAGCGGCCGCAGGACTCCCGCGGCGAGTGGGACCTGCTGGAGGTCGTCAAGACGATCCCGGGCGACCAAGCCTTCCGGCCGTTGGCCGAAAGCCAGTGCCCGCTGGTCAGGCGGACCTGACGCGGCGCGAGGGACCATGCGGCGGACGATCCGGAGAATGCCCCGAGGGGCGAAGAGCTTGGGAGGAGGCTCGTGGAACACAGCCACATCATCGTCGGCGGCGGCTCCGCCGGCTCCGTGCTCGCCAACCGGCTCTCGGCCCGCTCCGGCAACCGCGTGCTGCTGCTGGAGGCCGGCCAGGACACGCCGCCGGGCCAAGTGCCGAAGGAGATCGAGGACACCTACCCCGGCACCGCCTACTTCGACCCGCGCTTCCACTGGACCGGGCTGAAGGTCCGCACGGGGGTCGTGTCCCACAACGACCCGGAGCGGCGGCGCCGCCGCTCCGGAAGTACGAGCAGGCGC
>CADCTL010000268.1 GCA_902805625.1 uncultured Acetobacteraceae bacterium | reverse complement strand
GCCCGAGGCCGTGTACGCCTTCAAGCACGCGCTGGTGCGGGACGCGGCCTACGGCACGCTGCTGCGCGAGGGGCGGCGGCTCCTGCACCGGCGCGCGGCCGAGGCGCTCGAGCGCCTGCGGGCGGGGACCGCGGAGCGCGACCCGCAGCTGCTCGCGCACCACTACGCGCAGGCCGGCCTCGCGGAGCCCGCGATCCGGTGCTGGATCGAGGCGGCCGAGCTGGCGCTGGCGCGCTCGGCGCTCGCCGAGGCCGAGGCGGCGCCCCACCGTGCCCTGGAATTGCTGCCCGGCGTCACGGACGGGACCGAGCGGGCGCGCCTGGAGGTCGATCTGCAGCTCCTGCTCGCCCGCAGGCACATGGCAGCGAGGGGCTACGGGGCGCCGGAGGCCGGGGGCGCCCTCGACCGCGCCCTCGCGCTCTGCGACCGGGCCGAGGACGACGACCGCCGCAGCCGCGCGCTCGCGGCGCGCTGGACGTGGGAGCAGGTGTCCGGGCGGCCGGGATCTGCGCTCGCGCTCGGCGAACGCCTCCTGCGCGACTCGGAGCGGCGCGGCGACGCCGGCGGCATGCTCATCGGGCACTACGGGTGCGGGACGACGCTGCTCGCGCTGGGCCGCCTGGCCGAGGCGCGGGCGCACCTCGAGGCGGCGAGTGTGATCGGCGATCGGCCGGACGCGGCGCGGTACGCGCTCGCGCCCGGCCACCTGGTGGCGGCGGCCGCGCGGGTCTTCCTGGCGGCCGTCATGCTCCTGCTCGGGGAGCCCGAGCGCGCGTGGGCCGCGAGCGGCGAGGCGGTGGAGGTCGCGCGCCGGCGGGGCGATCCCTTCACCCTCGCGTTTGTCCTTTGCGTCGCGGCCAGGCTGCGCCTGCAGGCGCGGGACGACGCGCCGGCGCGGGAACTGCTGGGGGAGGCCCGGGCGATCGCCGACGAAAAGGGGATCGGCTTCTACCAGAACCTGATCCGGATGAACGCGGGGCTCCTCCTCACCCGCGAAGGACGGCCGCGGGAAGGTGCCGAGGCCATACGCGCCTGCATAGAGGCGCACGCGAGGAGCGGCGCGCGGTGGCAGCTCCCGATGTTCTCGGCGTTCCTCGCCGAGGCCCTCGCGGCCGCAGGGATGCCCGCGGAGGCCGCGCGGGCGGTCGGCGACGGCCTGCGGATCGCCGACGCCAACGAGGATCGGGACAGCGCGGCGGAACTGCTGCGCCTGCGGGGGTGCCTGCACGAGCAGGCCGGCGACAGGGCCGCCGCGGAGGCGGATTTCGAGGCCGCCACCGCGCTCGCTCGGCGGCAAGGGGCGAGACTTTGGGAGCTGCGCGCCGCCGCGGGCCTCGCGCGCATGTGGCGCGACCAGGGCCGGCGCGCCGAGGCGTACGACCTGCTCGCGCCGGTTTACGCTTCGTTCACCGAGGGCTTCGGCCTGCCCGACCTCGCCGAAGCAAGGGCGTTGCTCGGCGACTTGGACTCCACGGCGGCGGCATCGCCGACACCACTTTGAAACGGCCAAGATCGGCGTGCTAAACGCCGCCCGGAACGCGCCGGAGCGCAGTGCCGAAGCCGTCGGCCGCAGCGGCGCCCTCTCCCCCTCGTGGCCGCTCGGCAGGGAGCCGGCGTCGGAGGCGACAGCGCCGGCATCGGGGCCGGCGGCCGTCGGCCAAGCCGCGAGGGGCGCGTTCTTCGGCGGTGGGGCAAGGCGCGAAGCGATCCAGGCGCTCTGTCCGTCGGAGGCGGTTCCGACGCGATTGGGCTTGGCGCGCGCGATGTGCTCAAAACACTCCAGCGCGCCCCGCCGCTGCCACTTCCCGGCCGCGGTGCGGCGGCCTTCATCTTCGTGGAGGAAAGATGGGCGTCGATCATGAACGGGAGCGCGGCCCGGCGCCGGCCGACGGGTCCGACGCCGGATTGGCCCGGCTCGCGGCTCTGCGGGACGCCGATGCCGCGGCGCTGTGCGCGGCCGCGCCCCTTGCGCGCTGGCTCGCAGTCGGCCCGGGCGAACTGGTCCTCGACTTCGGCGACGCCACCGACGACGTGTTCTTCGTCGCGGAGGGCGCGGTGCGCGTCCTGGTGCGCACGCCGCTCGGGCAGGAGGTGATCCTCGGCGACCTCGGCCCTGGCGACGTGTTCGGCGAGATGGCCGCGATCGACGGCGCGCCGCGCTCGGCCAACGTCACCGCCTTGCACGCGGCGCGGTTGTGCCGCCTGCCGGCGGCGGCCTTCCTGGACGTGGCGCTGCGCTCGCCCGTCGTCGGCTTGCGGGTGATGCGGATCCTGACCGCGCGACTCAGGCTCCAGGACGAGCGGCTGTTCGAGCAGGTCGTCCTGCCGGTGCGCCACCGGCTCGCCGCCGAACTGCTGCGCCTGTCGCGCCCGCGCGGGAGCGGCGCCGCGGCCGGGCAGGTCATCAGCCCCCCGCCACCGCAGCACGTGCTCGCCGCCCGGATCGGCGCGCGGCGCGAGACGGTCTCGCTCATGCTGGCGGAGCTGGCGCGGGAGGGGCTTCTCGAGGTCTCGGCTCGCGCAATCGCGCTGCCGCGGCCGGAGGCGCTGCGCGCCGCGATCGACGCCCAGCTGCGCGGATCGGCCACTGCCGACGCGCTTCGGAGCGGACGGCCCGAGCGGTGAAATTCATCGGCGCCAACGATGGCATTGCCGGTTCCCTCCTGGTTGGACCCGACCCGCGGTTCCATCGAAATCGCCGGGAGGGGTTTGCCCCCACTACGCAGCGCTCTTGAGGCACGTCCGGCATCGTGGTGCAGGGATGGGGCTTATGGCCTTGGGTGTGGACAGCACCGGCTTGCGGCTCTGTGGTGCCGGGGAGTGGTCGGCAGAGAAGCACGCCACCAAGCGGCGCAGGTCGTGGCGGAAGCTGCACCTCGCCACGGACTCCGGCACCGGCCACATCATCGCGTCGGTTCTGACCGACAAGGGTGCCGATTGCGGCTGCCAGGTCTGTCCCCAGCTCGACCGGATAGGCAGTGCTGTGGCGTCCACGACCGCCGATGGTGCGTTCGACCGCGGCGACGTCTAATGCCGAGGTCACAGCGCGGCATTCCGACGCCGCCGCTATTGTCCCGCCGCCTCGGGCGCTGTGCCGAACGACACCGCTGAGACCGCGCCGACGCAGAGGGACGCGCATCTACGATGCATTGCCGAGCGCGGCCGCCTGGGTTGGAAGAAGGCCTCAGGCTACAACTGACGCGCTCTGGTGGAGGCCGACACAGCGCGATGCAAGCGCGTCATCGGTGGCGGATTACGCTCGCAAACGGACGGGCGGCAGGCGGCCGAAATGGCTATTGCCGTCGACGTGCCGAACCGCATGCTCGACCTTGGACGCCCGGAGTATGTTCGGACTGCCTGAGCTCGAACACGGGCGGGGTCCAGCGCTCCCACACCCCGGAGCCGTGCAACACGGCACCTTGCCACCAACTGCCGGGACGCACCGACCCGCCATCAGCCTCCGCCGCACGCCGCGTCCTCACGGACAGGGCTGTCCGGCAGGGGCGAGGTCGAGGAGATCGCCCCCGGGGCCGTGAAAGCACAAGCGCGGGGTCGACGGCCGCGCCGGGCCGCTCCCGCCGGCCGGCACCGCCGCCGCTTCCAACTGCGCGGGCATCGGCAGCGCGCCGCGTAGCGGCCCCGAAACCAGCGCCACGGCGAGGAGGGCGCCGAGCCCGGCCGCAAAGGCGTGGAGGAGCCGCGGGCTGTCGCCGGCGCCCTCGAGGGCTGTGTCGTTGCTGCGCATCGTCGGCGTTCCCGTCGAGGAGTTGATGCCCCGGAGGTTACGGAACCCATTAGGGGCCGACTGTTAGCGGGCCAACACTCCGGAGGGCATTGTCACGGGGGAGCAGCCGGAAGCGGGCGGGCGGCGTAGGCTGGGCCGATGCCACCAGTCTCCTACGCCCGCCATCAGTTCCCGACCGAGGTCATCGGGCACGCGGTGTGGTTGTACCTCCGCTTCACGCTCAGCTACCGCGACGTCGAGGACCTGCTGGCCGAGCGCGGGCTCGACATCTCCCACGAGACCGTCCGGCGCTGGGTGCTGAAGTTCGGGCCTGCGATCGCCCGGCGTCTTCGGCGGAACCGGCCGAAGCCAAGCCCGCGACGGCACCTGGACGAGATGGCGGTGCGCATCGCTTGCAAGCAGATGTCCCTGTGGCGGGCGGAGGATGACGAGGGCGAGGTGTTGGATGTCTTGGTTCAGCGCCGGCGGAACAAGGCGGCGGCCTGCAAGCAGATGTGCAAGCTGCTCAAGAAGCACTGCACGGCGCCCACGGAGATCATCATTGACAAGCTGCGGTCCTACGGCGCCAGCGGCTTTGGCGCATCCGGCTTGCGGCTTCCACCAAGATGGGCTCGGCTCGACGCCACAGGGGAGCATCGTGGCGATGGCGGCGGCGGGCCGAAATCCGGGTCGGAGACGCGGGCGTGCCCGCTACGCGGTGCGGGACTGGGCGGCCTACGACCGGGCGCTCGCGCGCCGGGGCGACATCACCGTTTGGGTCTCGCCCGACGCGGTCGCGGCGTGGCGGGCGCCGGCGGGACGCCGGACCTTCTCCGACGCCGCCATCGCGGCCGCGCTGACCGTCAGGGCCGTGTGCCGCCTCGCGCTTCGCAGGCGGAGGGCCTGGTCGCCTCGATCTTCGCGCTGCTCGGCCTCGCGCTGCCGGTGCCGGACCACACGACGCTGTCGCGCCGCGGCCGGGTGTTGCGCCTCGAGCGGCACACCAGTGCCGGTCGCGGCATCGATCTGGCGATCGACAGCACGGGCCTGCGCCTCGCAAGACCGCCGGGCGCTGGCAGCGAGGGGTGGCGCAAGCTGCACATCGCGGTGGACCCGGACAGCGGCCGCATCCTCGCCGAGGAGCTGACCCGCTCCGAAGTGCACGACACCGTGCCGGTCCCTGCGATGCTCGCGCGGACCGAGGGCCGCCTCGGGCGGGTCTACGGCGACGGGGCGCACGCGGGCGGGCCGACGCACCGCGCCGTCGCCGAGCACCGGCAGGCGTTGCCGAACGCCGAGGGCGTTTTCAGGCCGAAGGCGCCGGACGTGCGCGCCGCAAACCGACTTGACCCGCTGGCCGGACGGGGGCGCCACGCGCAGCACGTCGCACGCGATGGGCGGGCAGCCTGGGAGCGGGCTACCGGCTACGGTCGACGCGATGCGGCGGAGTGGACCTCCTCGCGGCTCAAACGCGCGCTCGGACGAGGGCTGCGATCGCGCAGCATCGATGCACAGCGGAGCGAAGCGGCGATTGCCGTGCTCGCGCTGAACCGCATGGCGGGACTCGGCATGCCGCGAGCGCAACGCGTCGCCTGACCTCTTCGACCTCAACGGTCAAGCGCGGACCCGTGCGCCATGATGCAATAGAGGCGGCGACGACATGGACGGGCTGATGGTGCTGCTCGCCGTGGCGGGGGTGAACTTCCTGATCGCGGTGCCCGGCGCCGACGACATCATGCTCAACTACCAGAGCCTGAGCTTCCACGACGTGCTCGCCCTCCGCGCCATGCTCGGTCTGCGCCCGGCGCCGGAGTTCGAGGAGTGGCTGGTGCGCATGGAGATCGCCGACCGGCAGGGGCGGATCCGCCCGCCGAACCCGGAAGCGCCGCGCCTCGCCCGGCTCGCCGGTTACGCGGGGGGCGCTGCCGATGCCCACTGATCCGGTG
>CADCTL010000267.1 GCA_902805625.1 uncultured Acetobacteraceae bacterium | reverse complement strand
TGTCGATGCCGAGCACGTCGTGCCCGAGCCGGACGAGCGATTCGGCGACCGCGCCGCCGAACCGGCCGAGGCCGATCACCGCGACGCTGTCGCTGCGGGGGTGTGGGGCTCTAGCCAACGATGGGGCGCTCCTCCGGATAGCGGTACGGCCGCTGCCTGCTCTGCAGCGCGATGCCGGTCGCGACGGTGATGGTCCCGACCCGCCCGAGGAACATCAAGACCACCAGGATGGCATGGCCGGCCGGCGGCAGGCCGGCGGTGACGCCGGTGGACAGCCCTACGGAGGCGAAGGCCGAGACCGCCTCGAACAGCGCGTCGTGCAGGGCGAGGTCGCTGACGGTCAGGAGGGCGAGGGTGCCCGCCGCCGCGAAGCCGACGGCCAGCAGCACGACCGCCAGCGCCTGCCGCTGCACGTCCCGGGAAACGCGCCGCCCGAACGCGCAAACGTCCGGCTCGCCGCGGATCTCCGCCCAGACCACGAAGCCGAGCACGAGGAAGGTCGTCACCTTGATGCCCCCGGCCGTGCCGGCGCTGCCGCCCCCGATCATCATCAGGACGCAGCTCACGGCGAGCGTTTCCGGCCGCATCTGCCCCACATCGGTGGCGTTGAACCCCCCCGACCGCGTCATCGCGGAGTGGAACGCGGCCCCCATCAGCTTGTCCGCCGGGCCGAGCGGCCCGAGGGTGGCGGGGTTGCCCCATTCGTAGGCGAGCACCGCCGCCGTCCCGCCGAACAGCAGCAGGCCCGTGCCGAGCAGCGTGACCTTGGTGTGCAGCGACCACCTCGCCGCCCGGCGCGGGTTCCGGCGGACGTCGTGCAGGACCGGAAAACCGATGCCGCCCAGGACCACCGCCGCCATGATCGGGCCGAGGACGAGCGGATCGGCCGCGAAGCGCACCACGTTGTCGGAGTAGGTGGAAAGGCCCGCGTTGCTGAACGCGGAAACCGCGAGGAACACCCCGTTCCAGGCCGCCTCGGCCCAGGGCTCCCCGTAGGCGTGGCGCAAGCGGAGCGCCAGGACCGCCGCGGTCACGAACTCGATGACCACCGTGGCCAGCAGCACCAGCCGCAACACGCCGGCGACGTCGCCGAGTTCCACGCACCGGGTCTCCGCCTGCGCGACCAAGCGGGTGCTGAGCCGCAGCCGCCGCGCGACCAGGAGCCCGAGCAGCGTGGCCCCGCTCATGATCCCAAGGCCGCCCACTTGGAACAGGGCGAGGATCACCCCCTGCCCGAAGCCCGACCAGTAGGTGGGCGTGTCCACGGTGGCCAAGCCGGAAACGCACACCGCCGACACCGCGGTGAAGAGCGCCGTCAGGAACGGGGCCGCGCCCTCGCCGGCGCGGGCCGCCGGCAGCATCAGCAGCCCGGTGCCCAGCACGGCGGCGAGGAGGAAGGTCAGCGGCACCAGCCGGGCCGGATGCTGAAGCGTGCGTGGCAACGCGGTCCCCCTCGCCGATCCTGGGGCGGACAACGAACCGGCTCTATACCGTTATCCCGGTGTACTCCAGGCACGGCGGGGCCCGCGCTCCGTATGTGCCGGCGATCCGCCTGCCGTTTGCGTGATCGGGTTCGCGGGTTGACGCCGGCGCGTGATCCGCGCGGATCGCCCCGGCCACGGGTGGCGCAGTCGCGCCGTCCCAAGGGAGAGAAGCCCAGAGAATGGCCGTCGGGGCCGAGGGGTCGTCAGCCGCCACCGCCTTCGCCATGCTGCGCGGCGCCAAGAACGAACGGGAGCGACGCCATGGCCGAGACCAACCTGCAAGTGCTGCTCCGCCGCCGGCCGCAGGGCGAGCCGACGCCCGACGACTTCGAGATCCGCGAAGCGCCGGCGCCGGAGCCGGCGGAGGGCGAGGTGCTGGTGCGCGCGCGCTTCCTGTCGCTGGACCCGTACATGCGCGGCCGCATGTCGGACGCGAAGTCCTACGCCAAGCCGGTGGAGCTCGGCGCGGTGATGGAGGGGCAGACGGTGGGCGAGGTGGTGGCCTCGCGCGTGCCGGGCTACGCGCCGGGCGACGCGGTGCTGGGCGGCTTCGGCTGGCAGCGCTTCTCCGCCGTGCCCGCGGCGCGGCTGACGCGGGTGGACCCGGTCGAGGCGCCGCTGTCCGCCTCGCTCGGCGTGCTCGGGATGCCGGGGCTGACCGCCTGGGTCGGGCTGGAGGACATCGGCCAGCCCAAGGCGGGCGAGACGGTGGTGGTTTCGGCCGCGTCCGGCGCGGTGGGGCAGGTGGTGGGGCAGATCGCCAAGCAGCGCGGCTGCCGCGTGGTCGGCGTCGCCGGCGGCGCGGCGAAGTGCGGCTTCGTCACGGGCGAGCTGGGCTTCGACGCCTGCGTGGACCACCGGGGCGACCTGAACGCGCAGCTCGACGCCGCCTGCCCGGACGGCATCGATGTGTACTGGGAGAACGTGGGCGGCGCGGTGCAGAAGGCGGTGTTCCCGCGCCTCAACGACTTCGCCCGGATGGTGATGTGCGGCATGATCGCCGAGTACAACGACACCACCCCCGCGCCGGGGCCAAACCTGATGTCCTGCGTCCGCAAGCGTCTCCGAATCCAGGGCTTCATCGTCAGCGACTCGGGCTGGCAGCGCTACGGCCAGTTCCGCGCCGAGATGCTGGGCTGGATGCGCGACGGGCGCCTGAAGTGGCGCGAGGACGTGGTGGACGGGCTGCGCGCCGCGCCGCAGGCCTTCATCGGCCTGCTCAAGGGCGCCAACTTCGGCAAGCTGGTGGTGCGGGTGGATTGAGGGCGGGGGCGGCCCCGCCCTCTGTTTCTCACCGGCACATCAGCACGGGCATGTCCGAGTTCTCCAGCACGTGCCGGGTCACGCCGCCCAGGATGAGCTGGCGCAGCCGGGAGTGGCTGTAGGCGCCCATGCACAGGAGGTCGGCGCGGAAGTCCCGCGCCGCGCCCAGGAGGCCGGCGCCCACGTCCTTGGTTTGCGGCTTGAAGAGCTGCGTTTCGGCCTGGATTTCGTGCCAGCGGAGGTAGGCGCGGATGCCCTCCACGGGGGGGCCGCGGCGCTGGTACTCGTCGGCGTAGAGGATGCGGACCGCCTGCGCCTGATGCAGCCAGGGCAGCGCCGCCTCGATCGCCGAGGCGCTCTCGGCGGTGCCGTTCCAGGCGCAGCAGACGCGGGTGCCGATGGTGGTCGGCGCTTCCCGCGGGGCGATCAGCACCGGGCGGCCGCTGTCGAACAGGACGGCGTGCAGCGCATCCGATGAGGAGACGTCCTCACCCGCCTCCGGGTGCGGCACCACGGCGATGTCGTAGAGGCGCGCCTGCTGCGCCACCACGTCCTCCTCGCGGCCGGCGATGGACTCGAAGGACAGGGTCGGGCCGTCGGTTTTGAGCGCGGTCTCCGCGCTGTCGGCGAAGGCGACGCCTCCGGCGGCGCCGGTGACGCGCTGGAACAGCTCGCGCACGCGGCCGGCGCGGTCGCCGCTTTCGCGCTCGGTGGCGGCCATCATCTCCTCGATCATGGCGCCGGACAGGCCTTCGCCGGCGAGCGGCGCGACGTCGCGCGCGTCCACGCGCACGTGGAGGCAGTGGACGTGCGCGTTCCATATCCTGGCGGTCAGCAGGGCGGTGGCGAGGGCGGCCTCACCGGCGGCGGTGCCGGTGAGCGGCAGCAGCAGGCGACGATAAGCCATGGCGCATCTCCCAAAGGCGCCGGCCGCGGCGGCGCGGTCCCGGCGTGCCGGTCCCGGTTGCCCGCGGCGCGGGTTCCGGATTCGGCACATTATCACGGAACATTCGGCGCTGGATGCAAGAGCGCGCGGGCGGCCGGCAGCGGGTCCGCCGCGGCGTCCAGCGCCCGCCAGGACAAGGGGCCGGGGTCGCGCGCCGCTGCCGCCTCCAGCACGGCCACGGTGGCGTCCGAAGCGTCGCCGGTGCGCGCCGCCACCCGCGCCCGCAGCACGTCGAGCGGCGCCCGCAGCCAGAGGCCGCGGAAGGGTGCGCCCGACGCTGCCGCCTCGATCGCGGCGCGCTCCTCCGGGCGGAGGAAGGCTGCGTCGGCGATCACCGCGTGGCCGCCGCGCACGGCTTCCCCGGCCAGGGCCGCGAGTTCGGCGAAAACGGCGGCATTCTCCGCCGGCGCGTAGGCCGAGGCCGGGAGGCGCTGTTCAGGCGGCACGCCGTGGCGGCGCTTGCGGATCTCGTCGGAGCGCAGCACGAGCGCCCCCGGCGCGGCGCCGAGATCGGGCGCGAGGGCACGCGCCAGGCGTGTCTTGCCCGTGCCGGGCAGGCCGCCGACCGCGACCAAACGGGGCGCGGATGGCCGCAGCGCCGCCTCGGCCAGCGCCAGGTACTCCAGCCCGGCCACCCCGCCGCCTTCCGCGTGCGCCCGGATGGCGGCGCGTAGCGAGAGCCAGGGCGGCAGCGCGCCCGCCAGGCCGGCGTCGCCGGTGCGGGCCACGTAGCGGTTGAGCACGCGGTTGGCCGCCGCGCGTCCGAGCCGGTGCCAGAGGTCCATCAGCAGGAAGGACAGGTCGTAGCCGGTGTCGATGGTGGCGAGCGCCTCGTCGAACTCCAGCGCGTCGAAGGGCATGACCCGGCCCCGCCACAGGCAGAGATTCTTCAAGTGCAGGTCGCCGTGGCAGCGGCGAACGCGTCCCGCCGCGGCGCGCGCCGCCAGGGTCGGGGCGCGCTCGTCCATCGCCGCCCGCATCGCGGCCACCCAGGCCTCGACCCGGCCCGCCGGCAGCCCGGCCGCCAGCGCCGCGCGGCGGTTGCCTTCCAGCGCCGCCGCCAATGCCGTGTCCACGCCTCCCGACGGCGCCAGCGCCGCGTGCATGGCGGCGACCGCGTCGGCCGCCTCGTCCAGAAGGTCCGGCGTCAGTCCACCCCGTGCCGCCACGGCGTCGAGGAAGTCCGCCGCGGGCACCGGCGCCATGCGCAGCACCCAGTCCGTCGCTTCGCCGTCGCCGCCGAGCCTCGGCTCTCCATCCGGGGCGCGCGTGACCGGGACCACGTCGCGGTAGAGGCCGGGGGCGAAGCGCGCGTTGAGCGCCAGTTCGCGCCGCGCGAACCGCTCGCGGTCGGCCGGCGCGGTGAAGTCCAGGAAGCCGAGATCGACCGCCTTCTTCAGCTTGAAGGCCGCGTCCGGCCCGACAAACACCGCGGCCGTGCGCGTTTCGATCGGCGCGGCGCCGGTCAAGCGCCGCAGCAGCGCCGCGACCGGCCGCTGCGCCGCCGGTATCACGGCCGCCGGGGCGTCACGGGTAGAGCGCCTCCGTCCGCCAGCCCTCGCCCGTCCAGTGGAACACCTGCCGGTCGTGCAGGCGGAAGGGCATGTCGCGCCAGAACTCCATGCGCGCGGGGCGCAGGCGGAAGCCGGACCAGGTTTCGGGGCGGGGTATGTCGCCTTCGCCGAAGCGCTCCTCGAACTCGGCCACGCTCTGCTCCAGGGCCGCGCGACTGGCCAGCGGGCGGGATTGCGCGCTGGCCCAGGCGCCGACGCGCGAGCCGCGCGGGCGCGTGGCGTAGTAGGCGTCCGCCTCCTGCGCCGAGACCTGGTCCACCGCGCCCTCGACGCGCACGCTGCGGCGCAGCGATTTCCAGTGGAAGCACATGGCGGCGTTCGGGTTCGAACGCAGCTCCTCGCCCTTGCGGCTTTCGAGGTTGGTGTAGAACACGAAACCGCCCGGCGCGGGCCGCCGGTCCACGCCCTTCAACAGCACCATGCGGGCGGAGGGGCGCCCGTCCGGCGTGCTGGTCGCGAGGCAGACGGCGGTGGGGTCGTTCGGCTCGGACGTTTCCGCCTCGGCCAGCCAAGCCTCGAACAGGGCAACGGGGTCGG
>CADCTL010000266.1 GCA_902805625.1 uncultured Acetobacteraceae bacterium | reverse complement strand
CGCGCCAGGCCATGTAGTTGTTCGTGTCGAGCACGATCTTGCCGGCGAGCTCGTCCACCGGCATGTCGTTGGTCCGCTTGAGCGGCACGGCGACGACGGCGAAGTCGCCGGCGGCCGCTGCGTCCGCAGCTCGCGCCGCGCGCGCCGCCGGTCCGAGCTCCGTGACCAGCTGCGTCAGCGTCTCCGGGCCGCGCGAGTTCGCGATGACGACGCAGTAGCCGGCGGTGACGGCGGCGCGGGCGACCTGGCTTCCGACCTCGCCCGCTCCGATGATGCCGATCGTCGTCACGGATGCGTCCCTCCGTCGAGGACCGCCAGGGCCTCGACCTCCACGAGCAGGTCGGGCGTGAAGCCGGCGCTGATCCTGGCGACCTGCCCGGCGACGAACACGAGCTTCGACCCGGTCGCGACGGACACCTGGCGAACCGCGTCGACCTGCACCAGGCCGTCGGGATCCAGGAGCGTGACCGTCACGCCGCTTCCCCCAGCCGGACAACCACCATGATCATCTCCTCGCTGCGTCGTGTGCTGAGGCGTCCGAGTGCACCTGCTGCGAGGTCCGACGTCCACGACAGGTGGCCTACGCATCGGTAGGAAACCGCAGCTGCGGGGCCGGCCTTGCGCCAACTGCGGTGCTAATTGGCCGCCTGGGCGAGGGCCCGAAGCGGCGAGCGCCGCAGCATCCAGCGGGTGGCGTGTTCGGTCGTGATGAAGGTGACGGCTGCGACGACCAGCACGGTGAACGGCAGAAGCCAGAGCGGTCCCGACGGAAGCGGTCGATCAAGGAACCCGATGCCGAGGAACGCGAGAGGGACGGCGGCGAGCAGCAGACCGCAGGTGAGCGCCGCGGCACAGACGAGGCCTGCCTCGAGTCTGAGCATGCGGCGGATCTGGCGCGGCGTGGCGCCGAGCAGCCGGAGCGCCGCGATCTCGCCCTGACGACCTCGCATGGTCGCCACGAGCCGGTTGGTGACGCCAAGCAGCAAGTAGCCGAGAAGGACGCCGACCACGGCGAAGTTGACTGCCGCCTCCGGCGGACTTCCGCGGCCTGCATCACCGTTCGCCTCGCTCAGCACCACCCCCGGACTGGAAGCGACGATCGAGGCGAGGCCGCGCTCGGCGGCAGCACTGCCGTCGGTGCGGACGAGGACCGACTGGTCCAGCCCCGCGGTGGTGTGGCCGGTCGCGAGGTCGCGCGAGAGGACGACCGGGCCGAAGCCGAGATCGCGGCGGTAGACAGCCACGACGCGCGCTGTGACGCGGCTTCCGTCGCCGAGGATCAGACGGACGCGGCTGTTGAGCCCAGCGTCGCGACGTCGTGCGACGTCGCTCCCGACGGCGATCGTGCTTCCGACCAGATCGGTCATCCTGCCCGCGCGGACGTCGAGGTCGAGGACCCCGGGCGCCGCGGCCGTGAGGATGGTGGCGGGGGCGGCCTCGATGGTCGGCTCTCCCAGCTCCTCGTAGGGCCACAGGACGGTCGTGGTCGAGACGGGGGCCGCGGCGCGAACCCCCGGGGTGGCCTCCACTCGGGCGAGCGTGTCCTCGGGCAGGCCGCCGAGTGCCGGCGCGTCGATGGTCTGCTGCGCGAGCGTCGCGGCACGCACGTCGCGTGACGAGGCGCCGGTCACGGTGGTCAGGCTCAGGAAGTACGTGAGGGTGAACACGACCACCATGGCGAGGGCGGTCGTGATCGCGGCGGCCCGCCTGGAGTAGCCGCGGGTGTTGGCGACCGCCAGCCAGGCCGGGGCCGAGACCGAACCGGGGAGTCGCACTGCCAGCGCCTTGCTCGCGATTCGGATCAGCGCAGGTCCGCAGAGACCGAGGCCGATGGCGGCGAGGATCCCCGCGATGGCCGTCGCCGCGGCGCCCTCGACGGTGCGCAGCCACAGCGGCACGATCGAGAGGGTCATCGCCCCTACGATCAGCAGGAGTCCTGCCACGGTCCGGATTCGGGATGGCTGTCGTGGTTCGACCTGCGACTCGCGGACCGCCTCCGTGGCCGGCATGCGCGACGTCTTCCGTGCTGCGCCCCGGGTCGAGAGCTGGACGACCAGAACGACCACGACGGCGGCGACCAGCGCGGGAAGAGGACTGGCAGCGAGCGGCAGGTCATCGGGCACCAGACCCGCGTCGGTCAGCAGCTGCTTGAAGACCGAGGAGAGGACGTACCCGAGGAGGACGCCCGGCAGGAGCGCGACGGCGGTCATCAGCGACGTCTGCGCAGCCGCCAGCCGGCGGATCTGACGAGGGGTGGCTCCCACGGCGCGCAGGAGCGCGAGGTCGCGTCGCTGGGCCTCGACGAGGAGGCTCGATGCGCCCGTCACGACGAAGGCGACGAGGAGCAGGACGGTGCCGGCCAAGGAGCCGGCGATCGCCAGCAGGTTGCTTCGGGCCGCCGCCGCGCCGGCGTCGGTCGCGTCGCCGCGAGCCGATCCGGTGCTCACGGAGAGGCCGTCGTCCTTGACCGCCTCGCGAACCGCTGCAGACACGGCACCGGCTTCGCCGGCAGCGACGCGGAGCCCGACGAGGTCGACCGTCCCCGCCCGGGGGCCCTGGATGCGGCCGGCGATCCGCGCTGCGACCGCGTCGGCCATGTAGATCCCCGCTGGGGCACCGCGCACGACTGCGGTGATGCGGTACTCGGCGGAGCGCCCGGCCGCAACGACCGTGACGCGTCCGCCTCGCCTGACGCCGGCCGCCGCTGCGGTTGCGCCGGCGAGTGCCACCTCGTCGGAGCCGGCCGGCGCTCGACCCGCGACACGGGCCTGCTCGAGGAGCTGGGTCGACTGCCAGCCGTGTCCGGCGACCGCCGGGTCAGGGCCGGGGACCGCCGCGCCGCGAGCATCGACGACCGCGGCGGGGAAGCTGAGATCGCCGACGGCAGCGGTGACACCGGGCACCTGCGCCAGCCGCCCCACGAGGGCGGCCGGCACCGTCCGCCGCTCCGGCAGCCCGATGGTGATGTCCCCGGGGGCCCGGATCGTCTGATCGGCTGAGACGACCACGTCGGCGCCGGCGAGCCGGCCCACCGGCGGATGCGAGCGCACCCCGGTCTCGGCCAGCACTCCGGCGACCGTCAGGCAGGCGGCCCCACCCAGGACGGCCAAGGCCACGGCCACCAGAGCGCTCAGGCGACGACGAGCCATCTGCATCGCGACTTGCAGCATGAGTCAGCGTGCGCTCACGGCGACGAGGCGGCCCGCGAGGACGTCGGCCCCCGGCGCATCGAGGTCGTTGACGATGCGGCCGTCGCACATGATCAACGCGCGGTCGGCCCAGGCGGCCGCGGTCGGGTCATGCGTGACCATGACCACGGTCTGGCCGACCTCGTCGACCAATCCCCGCAGCAGGCCGAGCACGTCATGCGCGCTGCCGAGGTCGAGCGCTCCCGTCGGCTCGTCCGCGAAGACGACCGCCGGCCGGGCCACGAGGGCGCGCACGATGGCGGCCCGCTGCTGCTGCCCGCCGGAGAGCTCGCCGGGCCGGTGCGACGTCCGGCCGCCGAGTCCGACGCGCTCCACGAGCTCGCGCACCCACTCCCGGTCCGGCGGCTGTCCCGCCAGTCGGAGCGGCAGCGTGATGTTCTCCCCCACCGTGAGTGACGGGATGAGGTTGTAGGACTGGAAGACGAACCCGACACTGGTCCGGCGCAGCTTGGTCCGGGCGGTCTCGTCCATGGTCGTGATGTCGCGACCATCGATGAACACGGCTCCCTGGGTCGGGAGATCGAGACCGGCGGCGCACTGCATGAGCGTGCTCTTGCCTGATCCCGACGCCCCCGTCACGGCGAGGAACGAGCCTGGGTCCACCGACAAGGAGACGTCGTCGAGGGCGCGCACGCCGCCCGGATGGACCTTGCTGACATTCGAGAGGCGGACAGCCGGCACCTGGGACGCCGCCGGGGGCGGCGCGAGCTCGGGCTCGGCGCGCCTCATCGTGCCGGCCTCGGGCGCAGCCACTGAGCGACCAGCACCGCCACGCAGATCGCGCTGACGACACCGAGCGCCACGTGCACGCCGATCGCGGCTCCGACGGACGAGGCCACCGAGTTGCCGGCCGCGGTGACGACCAGCACCACCCACGCGACGGCTCGAACGGCCGCGCCGTCCGCTCTCCGGGAGGGCGAAGGGTCGACGTCTTCGGAGTCGTCGAGGCTGTACGAATCAGGCACGTGGAGGTCCTTGCTGCTCATGGAAACGGGGTCACTGGAAGACGAGGTTCGCGTTGAACGACCAGCCGTCGAGACCGTCCGTCCCAGGAGGGACGAGCTCGGCTTGGACGCGCCAGCTGCTCTCGAGACGTGCACCTGCCGCGAACGTAAGCGGGCTTCATGCGTCTGTCCAAGACCTCCTTCGAACCGATGAATAGGCTCCATCTATCGACCTCGAACCGTGCCTCCTTGGCTCCTTCGTTGCCGATGCCGAAGGCGTAACACTGTTGGCGACGCACAAGCCGGGAGGTCCGACGCACCGCAGCCGGGCAGACGTTGCTCGGCGAGGCGCCGGCGGCGCTCGCCGGGCTCGTGCGTGTCGCCCAGCGCACGCGCCAGGCAGGAGCCAGCGCTGCCACGACGCTGCGTCTCGGCTCCACGCCGCTTGCGAGCTTCGACCCCCTGCCCGCCTTGCGGCCGCGGAGAACGGGCGCCCGAATCTGACCGTCGCCGCGCACGAGCACCTCAGCGCCGCGATCACCGAACGGCTGCTCGTCGGCGACCTCGAGGCGATCGGTGGGGAGCAGGGCGATTTGCTGCGTGACGCGGTCGCGATGGTCGTGCGCGAGCTGATGGAGGCCGAAGTCGCGCAGCTGACCGGCGCCGGTCGAGTGGCTTGTCTGCCGGCGTTACCTCTCCGAGGAGTCGATGCGCCTGATCCTCGACGCGTCGACAGAGCCGATCATCTCTCTCCCCAACAACAACAATCAGGAGGACATCGCGGCTCTCGCCGCCTGAACCACACCCGACGAGCAGCTACACCACTTCATGCGACTTGACTTGTGGGCTCCGTTCGAGGGCTCCGTGTGCACTACCGGATGCTGTACCGTCCGCGCTGATCAAGCGCCCGATCCGGACGAAAGCGACCCGATACTCGAGTCGCGGTCGGCGAGCAGGCCGAGGCGCTGCTCAGAGGTGGAGCCCGGATCAGCACGGTAGATCCAGAGTTGCACACCGGAATCGCCCGGTACGGTGAGCACGTGTTGGTGCAGCGTCAGTGCTCCAACTGCGCGATGGTTGAACCGTTTGCGCGCCGTGCTCTTGCCATGGACTTCATGCCGTGCCCACAGCTCGCTGAAGTGCTCGCTCCGCACGGCGAGCTCGCCGACCAGCTCGCACAACGCAGGATCATCAGTGTCGTGGGCAGCGGCGGCGCGCAGCGTCCCTACCGTACAACGCGCGAACGTCGGCCAGTCCTCGACGAAGTTTTCGACACCGTCGGCGAGGAAGGCGATACGCGCCATGTTCCCCCAGTGCGCCATGCCGTCGAACAGCGCTTCCGCTAGGTGATTGGACGCTGCGATGTCAAGCCACCGGGTGATGGCGAACGCGGGCGTGGCAGGCCACTGGTTCAGCAGCTCCTTGATCTCATCCATCTGCGGAGCGGCGTTCGAGCCGAACAGATCGGGCCTGCCGTCGGAACGGTGCACTGCAAGGTTGTGAAGGTGGCGGCGTGCTGCGGGATCAAGGGCCAGAACCGACGCGAGAGCATCGACGACCTGGTGCGATGGTCGTCGTTCTCGGCCCTGCTCCAACCGCGCGTAGTAGTCGGCGCTCACGGCTGCTAGCTCGGCGACCTCCTCGCGTCGCAGTCCAGGGACCTGACGG
>CADCTL010000265.1:34105-34387 GCA_902805625.1 uncultured Acetobacteraceae bacterium | reverse complement strand
CGCGCCTGCGCCGCTCGGCATCGGCTTCGTGTCCTTGCGCGCGCCGCAGCGCCTGCCCAACACCTTCCTGGACCCGCCGCCGGAAGATGAAGGCGTGCAGGGCGCGCGCCTGGGCTTGGCCGACAACGACACCACCGGCCGCTTCACCGGCCAGCGCTTCGCGTTGGAGGAACGGACCGCCCGCACGCCGGAGGAGGCGCTGGACGCCGCCCGCGCCTTGCTCGCCGCCGGCCTCCGCTTCCTCGTCGTCGACCTGCCGGCGCCCTTCCTGCTCCAGGCCGC
>CADCTL010000265.1:0-34095 GCA_902805625.1 uncultured Acetobacteraceae bacterium | reverse complement strand
CGACCTGCCGGAAGCGGCCCCCGCCACGCTGCTCAACGCCGCCGCGCCTGACGACGCGCTGCGAAACGAGGACTGCCGGCGCAACCTGCTGCACCTCCCGCCGTCCCGTGCCATGCTGACCGACGCCCTGGCGCAGTTCCTCGCGGTCAAGCGCTGGCGGAACCTGTTCCTGGCCGTGGGCCCAGGCGAGGGCGACCGCCTCTACGCCGAGGCGATCCGCCGCGCGGCGCGCAAGTTCGGCCTGCGCGTCGTCGCCGACAAGCCCTGGACCCACGACCCGGGCGCCCAGCGCACCGACACCGGCCACGTCTCGATCGCCGCGGAAGCCGCGCGCTTCACCCAGGGCGCGCCCTCCCACGACGTGCTTGTGGTGGCCGACGAGGCGGGCTTCTGGGGCGATGGCCTCGCTTGGCGCACCACGGACCCGCGCCCCGTGGCCGGCACCCACGGCCTGACGCCCACGCTCTGGGCCCGTCCGCACGAGCTGTGGGGCGCAACCCAGCTCCAGCGCCGCTTCCGCGCCCGCGCCAACCGCTGGATGACGCCGCGCGACCACGCCGCGTGGCTGGCGGTGCGCGCGGTCGGCGAAGCGGCGACGCGCGCGCGCTCCACCGAACCCGCGGCGGTCGCGGCCTACCTGCGCGGGTCGGAATTCGAGTTGGCCGGCTTCAAGGGCACGCGCCTGTCCTTCCGCGATTGGGACGGACAGTTGCGCCAACCTGTCCTGCTCGCCGGCCCGCGCGAACTGGTTTCCGTATCGCCGCAGCCCGGCTTCCAACACCAGTTCTCCGAGCTGGACACGCTCGGCACCGACAAGCCGGAGACCCGATGCCGCTTCCGCTGACTCCCCTCCGCGCCGCGGCGCTAGCGCTCGCCCTCGCGGCCGGCCCCGCGAGGGCCGAACTGGTCCTCGTCTCGAACGAGAAGGACAACACGGTCACGGCGCTCGACGGCGCCACGCTCCGGGTGCTCCGCACGGTGCCGGTGGGAGAGCGGCCGCGCGGCATCGCGCTGTCCCGCGACGGCCGGCACCTCTACGTCTGCGCCGGCGACAGCGACCGGGTTGAGGTGCTCGACCTGGAGACTTGGCAGGTAGTGCGCCACCTGCCCGCCGGTTCCGACCCGGAGCTGGCCGCCCTGCACCCGGACGGCCGCCGCCTGTTCGTCGCCAACGAGGACGACAACATGGTCACGGTGGTGGACGTGGAACGCGGCGTCGTGCTCAACGAGATACCCGTGGGCGTCGAGCCGGAGGGCATGGGCATCAGCCCGGACGGCCGCTACGTGGTCAACACCTCCGAAACCACCAACATGGCGCACGTGATCGAGGCGGACACCGGCGCGGTGACGGCGAACGTCCTGGTGGGCGCCCGCCCGCGCGCGGCGGTGTGGGACGCGGACGGCAAGCGCTTTTGGGTGTCCGCCGAGATCGGCGGCACGCTCACCGTGGTCGAGACCGGCACTTGGCGCGCGGCGGCCACCGTGTCCTTCGCCGTCCCCGGCGTGCCGCCCGAGGCGATCCAGCCGGTGGGCATGGCCC
Source organism: uncultured Acetobacteraceae bacterium (assembly GCA_902805625.1). GTDB lineage: Bacteria > Pseudomonadota > Alphaproteobacteria > Acetobacterales > Acetobacteraceae > Craurococcus. The sequence continues at coordinate 32,555 of CADCTL010000265.1, read as the reverse complement.
TGTCGCGCGACGGGGCGCGGCTGTTCGTGGCGCTCGGCCCCGCCAACCGCGTCGCGGTGGTGGACACGCGCAGCCTGGCCGTCGAGCGCTACCTTCTGGTCGGCCAGCGCGTTTGGAACCTGGCCCTCTCGCCGGACGGCTCGCGGCTCTACACCACCAACGGCGTCAGCAACGACCTCTCGGTGATCGACACCGCGGGGCTGCGCGTGGTGCGCTCCGTGCCCGTGGGGCAGGCGCCCTGGGGTGTGGTGGTGCGGCCGTGACCGTCGCCATGCCGCGCCCGACGATGGCCACCGCCAGCCAAGCGCCGGCGCTCGAAGTGGAGCGCCTGTCCTTCGCCTACGGCAAGCGCCCGGCGCTGCGAGGCGTGGGCTTCCGCATCCTGCCGGGCGAGTTCACGGTGCTGCTCGGGCCCAACGGCGCGGGCAAGAGCACGCTCTTCGCCCTCGTCACCCGGCTGTTCGACGCCCCGGGCGAGGCCGACATCCGCGTCTTCGGCGCCAGCCTGCGCCGCGAGCCGGGGCGCGCGCTCGCCGCGCTCGGCGTGGTGTTCCAACAACCCACCTTGGACCCCGACCTCTCGGTGCGGGAAAGCTTGTTCTACCACGCGGCGCTGCACGGACTGCCCGGGGCCGAGGCGCGCGCGCGCGCCGGGCGCGAGCTGGAGCGCGTCGGCCTCGGCGACCGCGCGGCGGAGCGGGCACGGAACCTGTCCGGCGGGCAGCGCCGCCGCGCGGAGATCGCCCGTGCCCTGCTCACCCGCCCCTCGCTGCTGCTGCTGGACGAGCCGACCGTGGGCCTCGACGCCGCGAGCCGCGCCTTCCTGCTGGACCACGTGCGCGGCCTGTGCCGGGACGAGGGCCTCGCCGTGCTCTGGGCCACGCACCTGATCGACGAGGTTGGGGACGACGCGCGCGTGGTCGTATTGCGGGACGGCGAGGTGCGGGCGGACGGCGCCGTGCCGGAGGTGCTGGCGCAAGCCGACGACGCGGCCACGATGGGCGAGGCCTTCGCGCGTCTGACCGCCGCCCCGGAGCGCGAACGATGACCGCCGCCGCCTACCTCCGCTGCTTCGCCGGCATCGCCCGGCGGGAAGCGCTGCGCTTCGTCCACCAGCGCGGCCGCTTCCTGTCGGCGCTGGTGCGGCCGCTGGTGTGGCTGGCGATCTTCGCCGCCGGCTTCCGCTTCGTCCTCGGCGTGTCCATCAGCCCGCCCTACGAGACCTACGTGCTGTACGAAACCTACATCGCCCCCGGCCTGCTCGGCATGATCCTGCTGTTCCAGGGCATGCAGAGCAGCCTCTCCATGGTCTACGACCGCGAGGTGGGCTCCATGCGCGTGCTGCTGACCAGCCCGCTGCCGCGCTGGTGGCTGCTGTTCTCCAAGTTGCTCGCGGGCGTGCTGGTCGGCGTGCTGCAGTGCTACGTGTTTCTGGCCCTGGCCCGTTTCTGGGAGGTCGAGCCGCCCGCGCTCGGCTATCTCGCCGCGCTGCCGGCGCTGGTGCTCGCCGGCATGATGCTGGGCGCGCTCGGCTTGCTGCTCTCGTCCTGGATCAAGCAGCTCGAGAACTTCGCCGGCGTGATGAACTTCGTGATCTTCCCGATGTTCTTCGCCTCTTCCGCCCTCTACCCCCTGTGGCGGGTGCGGGAAGCGAGCCTGCCGCTCTACTGGGCCTGCATGGCGAACCCCTTCACCCACGCGGTGGAGCTGGTCCGCTTCGCGCTCTACCTCCGCTTCGACCCCCTCTCCTTCGCCGTGGTGTCCGTGGCGCTGCTCGCCTTCGGCGCGCTCGCCGTGCTCGGCTACGACCCGCAGCGCGGCATGCTCGCCCGCCGGACCGCCGCGGCGTGAACGCCCGCCTGCGCCGGACCGCAGCCCTCGCCGCCGCGCTGGCGCTGGCCGCCGCTGGACCTTCGCCGGATGCGGACTGGCCCTGCGTGCAACGGTTCGTGCCGCGCTTGGCGGCGGCGGCGCTCTGGCCCGGCCCGCCGCCGGAAGGCGAATGGCGCGCGGCCGAAGGCGTGGCGGCGCTGGTCGGGCGCATCGCGCCCCGCGCGGTGCCGGAGGAGGAAGGGACGGCCGCAATCGAGGCCTTCGCCGCGCCGCTCGACCCCGCATCCCGCCGGCGCTTGCTGCCCCTGGCCTTCGCCGGCGTGCTGGAGGAAACGAACAAGCAGCGCGACGCGCTGCTCGAGCAGATCCGCCGCTTCGCCCGCCGGCAACGCGACTTGGCCGAAGGCGTGCGCCGCTTGGAGGGCGAACTGCGCGCGACGCCGGCCGACGCCGGCGCTGCCCGCACGGAATTGGAACAGCGCCACGCCTTCGCCGCGAAATCCTTCACGGACGCGGAGCGCACGATGCGCTACGCCTGCGAAGCGCCGGTGCGGCTGGAAGGCCGGCTCGGCGCCTACGCCCGCGCGCTGGCCGCGGCGCTGCCGAACGATTGAGGCGGCGCCCTCACGGCCCGCCAGGGGCGGGATGCAACACCTCGGTAGGCAAGCCGGCCGCTTCCCACCCGTCGGTGCCGTCGCGGTACCACAGTACCTCGCGGTGGCCCCAGCCAGCGGCGCGCTTCGCGGCGTTCCAGCTCCGCCAGCAATCGGCCAGGCAGTAGAATACCACGGGCCGGCCGAGGTCGCCGCCGGTCGCGCCCGCAAGCGTGTCGCGGAACCAAGCCTCAACCGCGGGGGACAGCGCCCCCCCGCCGGCCTCGGGCAACCACAAGCTCCCCGGGATGCCGAGGCGCGGGCTCGGCCGCCAAAGCGCGCCCGGCGCCAGCCCCTCCGGCCGGCGCGCCGCGGGCAGCACGTCCATCCACACCGCGCCGCGCCGTTCGAACAGCGCCCGCGCTTCCTGCGTGTCGATGGTGCGCCCGCCGGGCACGGTCAGGGGTGTCGGCGCGCGGTAGTCGTCCGTGCGGAAGCCTCCGCCTTCCGGCCAGCCGACCTCCTCCCCGGCGCCCGCGAGCAGCAGCAGGGCCGATGCGAGGAAGGCGAGCCGGCGCCGGGGCATCACGGCTCCCGCAAACGCCCTTGCGCGTCCAGCAACGGCACGCCGTACTCGCGCAGGATGCCGTCGATCTCGCCTTGCTTGTCGCGGATGGCGGCGTTGATGCGGCGGCGCCATTCCGGCTCCTGCCCCCGCACGCCCATGGTGATGCGGAAGTCCATGCGCGCCGCGCCGGGCTCCGTCGGCAGCGCGCGCAGCTCGATCGGCAGGTTCTTGACCTTCGCCTGGTAGCCGGCGATCGGCCCCCAGACCAGCGCCGCGTCCAACTCGCCCTCCGCCACCGCGCGCACCAGGTCGGCGCCCGGCGCCTCGACCCGCGTGTCTACCGCCAAGCGGAAGAAGCGCGTGTTCTCCACCAAGCCGTTCCGCACCAGCAGGTCCACCGGCGGCGTGCGCGCGACCGCCCCGAGGCGGAGGGAGCGCATGCGCGGGTCGTCCAGCCGCTCCGGCGGCGGCTCGGCGGCGCCGCGGCGGAACACCAGCACGTAAGAGGTGTGGTAGTAGGGGTTGGTGTTCTGCATCAGGTCGTCGCCTGCGACCGTCCCCATCACCAGGTCGCAGCGGCCGGCGCGGAGCGTGTTCCGCACGAAGCCCTGCACCTGCGGGAAGAACACGTACTCCACCGGCCGGTCCAGCGCGCGGCCGAGCAGCGCGGCGACGCGGTTCTCGAAGCCTTCCCCGCGCTCGTTCGAGAAGGGCAGGTTGGCCGGGTCCGCGCACACCCGCAGCGCGTCGGCCGCGACCAGCTCGCCCGTCTGCGCCCGAGCCGCGGGCGCGGCGATGAGCGCCAGAGCCGCGGCGGCGGCGAGGAGCGCGCGGCGCACCGCCTAGTTGTCCAGCCGCTGCGGCCGGCCGCGGCCGAGCGCGCCGTCGGAGCGGGCCTTCAGGTAGCCGTAGATGTCGTTGATGTAGAGCGCGACGTCCTCGACGTGGCCGAAGGACGGCATGACGTTCTGCTGCGATTGCGTGACGTTCTGGCGGCCGTTGATGACCACGTCGGAGAACGCGACGTAGTCCATGTGCTTCAACGACTCGGTCAGGTTCGGCGCGTAAGAGCTGCCCGACCCGTCCGGCCCGTGGCATTGCAGGCAGGAATTGCCGTACCGGCGGTAGCCGTTGAAGGTCTCGCGGTCCACCTTGCCGTCCACGACCTTGTAGGGTTTCTCCTCCTCCGCCGACACGGCGGACGGCGGCGGGGCGGCGAGCGCGAGGCACAGCGCGCCTGCTGCTGCAACGACAAGTCTGGTGTTCATCGGTTCTGCATTCCCTCCTGCCGGCACCGCCGGAAAGCGGAGCCGGAACGGAAACGGGCCGGCGCCGGGGCGCCGGCCCGTCAGGGCGGCCCCGTCCGGGGCCGCCCGAGTCCCAAGCGTCAGTCCGGCAGTGCGAACACCGTCAGCACGCCGCCGAGCTGCGTGTAGTCGGACAGCGCCCGGTAGGCGCCGACCGCACCGAGGCCCTCGCTGGACCCCTCCAGCCCGGCCGCCATGCCGATCCCGGCCCAGCCGCCCACGCCCGACAGCACCGCCACGTACTGCTTGCCGCGGTGGGTGAAGGTGTTGATGTTGCCGATAATCCCGGACGGCGTGCGGTAGGAGAACAGCTCCTTGCCGTCGCGCACATCGACTGCCTTCAGGTGGCCCTCAAGCGTGCCGTAGAAGGCGATGTCGCCCGCGGTCGCCAGAGCACCGGACCACACCGAGAAGCGCTCCGGCCGCGACCACACGATCTTGCCCGCGGCGGCGTCCCACGCGATGAAGTTGCCCAGGTTCTGCTCGCCCTTCGGCGGGTACATCGACAGCGTCGCCCCGATGAAGGGCTGGCCGGCGGTGTAGGACACGCGGAACGGCTCGTAGTCCATGCACACGTGGTTCGTCGGCACGTAGAACATGCCCGTGCGCGGCGAGAAGGCGGCCGGCTGCTGGTCCTTGGTGCCGAGCGCGGCCGGGCAGATGTTCTGGACGTTCTTGTCCTCGCCGCCGGCCCGGGTGGAGAAGTCGCGCACCACCTGCGGGCGGCCCGTCTGCATGTCCACGTGCGAAGCCCAGTTCACCGCCGGATCGAACTTCTCCGCCACCAGCAACGCGCCGTTCTCGCGGTTCATGGTGTAGGCGAAGCCGTTGCGGTCGAAGTGGACCAGCGCCTTGGGCACCCGCTGGCCGCGGACGGTGAGGTTGTCCACGAGGATCATCTCGTTGACGCCGTCGTAGTCCCACTCGTCGTGCGGAGTCATCTGGTAGAACCAGCGCGCCACGCCGGTGTTGGCGTCACGCGCCATGATGGTCATGGACCACTTGTTGTCGCCGGGCCGCTGCGACGGGTTCCAGGTGCCGGGGTTGCCGGTGCCGTAGTAGATCAGGTTCAACTCGGGGTCGTAGGAGAACCAGCCCCAAGTGGTGCCGCCGCCCAGCTTCCACTGGTCGCCTTGCCAGGAACTGATGGAGCTGTTCGCGCCCACCGGCTGGCCCATGTGCGTGGTGCGCTGCGGATCGACCTTGATGTCCTCGTCCGTGCCGACCGAGTAGGCGCGCCACGCCTGCGAGCCGTCGCGCAGGTTGTACGCGGTGACGTGCCCGCGCACGCCGTACTCGCCGCCGGAGATGCCGACCAGGACCTTGTCGCCGAAGATCATCGGCGCCATCGTCGAGGTCTCGCCTTTGGCGGCGTCGCCGTTCTTGACCTTCCAGATTTCCTTGCCGGTCTTGGCGTCGAGCGCGACGAGGGTGGTGTCCGCCTGGCTGAGGATGATCTTGCCGTCGCCGTAGGCCGGGCCGCGGTTCACGGTGTCGCAACACATCACGCCGATGACGGTCGGGTCTTGCTGCGGCTCGTAGCGCCAGATGACCCGCCCGGGCGTGTTCAGGTCCATGGCGAACACGCGGTTCGGGAACGGCGTGTGGATGTACATCATGTCGCCGACGACGAGCGGGCCGCCCTCGTGGCCGCGCAGCACGCCGGTCGAGAATTGCCAGGACGGGCGCAGGTTGCGCACGGTCTCGCGGTTGATCTGGTTGAGTTCGCTGTAGCGCCAATTGGCATAGTTGCCGGTCGGCATGACCCACTGGTTCGGGTCGCGCTGCATCTGCAGCAACTCTTGGTTGGCGGAGGCGCTTCCCGCCCCGAGAGCCAGGGCGGCCATTGCCGCCAAGGCAAACCGTCTCACCATTTTGTTCGTTCCTCCATCGCCGGCGCCGTGGCCGCAATCGTCCCCTGGCGCATCCGGCAAGCGGTGCCGACCTTCGCAGAGGACGCGTCGCGGGTGAAGCCCCGCTCGCCTGCAATGGACGGTATCGGGCGAAATCGTCCGAACACAAGCATGCCGCGAGAAAGAAAAATGTGCTCACGAATATGAGATGGCCAGGCCGCCAGCCCGATCGGGAGCCGCGGCGGGATGCGCGGCGCGCCCAAGCGCACTAAGTTTCAGGACAATGCAGGCAGGGAGGGAAGTCCAGGGATGATCCAGCGGCGGAGCGTGCTCGCCGCGGCCGCGGCCGCACCCTTGCTCGGCGGCGCGGAGGACGCGGCGAAGGACGCGCGCGCCGCCATGTCGCCGGCGCAACTCGCCCTGTTCGAGACCCCCCACCTCGCCTCGCTCCGACCGCCGCTACGGCTCGACTACGCCTTCCGCCGCGAGGAGGCGGGCAAGGATCCGGTCTCCGACACCATCCGGTTGGCGGTCCGCGCCCTGGCCGACGGGAACGGCTGTTGCCACGTGTCGCCTGAGTTCCTGACCGGCCCGCGCGCCCTCCCGTACCCGCCGGCGTCGAACTTCCGCGGCAACCCGCTCCTGCTCTTCGCGCTCGACCGCGACACCCGCGAACTGAGCGCGGCCACGGGCGGCACGCCGACCTGGTTCCGCAACCGCTTCCGGCAGGCGCTGGCCACCGCCGCCGAACTGCGCCCCGCCGAGATCGAGCACGACGGCCGCCGCGTGCCCGCCAGCGTCATCACGCTCTCCCCCTACAAGGGCGAGGCGCGCGCCGGCCGCTACCAGCACCGGTTCTACGCCTTCACGCTGTCCGAAGCTGTGCCGGGCTCCGTCCACGCCATCCGCGCGGAACTCCCCGCCACGGGCGAGGCGGGCGCGGTGGTGGAAAGCATCGCCTTCGCGGGAACCGCCCGGTTGGCGGAGGGCGCCGGATGACGTCGGGGCGCGCCGCCGCCTTGGCCGCCCTGCTGCTCGGCGGCGCGCTCCGCGGCGCGGCGGCGAACGACTTCCCGACCGCGGCGCGCGCCGACTACGTGCTCGGCTGCATGGCGGCCAACGGCAACTCGCGCCTGGCGCTGGAGCGCTGTTCGTGCAGCCTCGACGCCATCGCCGAGCAGGTGCCCTACGCCAAGTACGAGGCGGCCGACACCGCGCTCCGCATGCAGGCCGGCAACCTCGGCGAGCGCTCCGCCATGTTCCGCGACCCGCCCGGGGTCCGCGCCGCGGTGGAGGACCTCCGCCGGGCGCAGGCGGAGGCCACCCTGCGCTGCTTCCAATGAGGACGAACCATTGACGATCATGGCGACCCCGCCCCGGCGCGGGCCGCGGCACGGCCCGCGCGGCCGGGTGGCGGACGCGGAAGCGCGCGAAGCGGTGGCCGAGGCGACCGCGGGCCTCGCCCCGCGGAGCGACCTGCTCATCGAGCACCTGCACGCGCTGCAAGACCGCCACGGCTGCCTCCGCGCCGGCCACCTCGTCGCCCTCGCCGAGCGCCTGCGCCTGGCGCCGGTGGAGGTCTTCGAGGTGGCCACCTTCTACCACCACTTCGAGGTGCTGGAGGACGCGGCCCCGGCGCCCGGACCCGTCACGGTGCGCGTCTGCGAGAGCCTGCCCTGCGCCCTGGCCGGCGCGCACGAGCTGATCGCCGCCCTGCGCGCCAAGCCGCCGACGGCCGGGGTGCGCGTCGTGTCCGCCCCTTGCATCGGCGCCTGCCACCGCGCCCCTGCCTGTGCCCTCGGCCACGAACTGATCGAACGCGCGACGCCCGCCTCGGTCGCCGACGCGGTAGCCCACGGCGCGCCGCCGCTCCCCGATCCGCCCAACCTCGAAAGCTACCTCGCGCGCGGAGGCTACGCCGCGCTGCGAACCGCCCGCCGGAACGAGGAAGGCGCGCGCGACACGATCCTGGCCGCCCTCGAAGCGGGCGCGCTGCGAGGCCTGGGCGGCGCCGGCTTCCCCGCCGCCCGCAAGTGGCGCCTGGTCATGGCGCAGCCCGGCCCGCGCCACTTGGTGGTCAACGCCGACGAGGGCGAGCCCGGCACCTTCAAGGACCGCTACTGCCTGGAGAAGGAGCCGCACCGCATGCTGGAAGGCATGCTGGTCGCCGCCCACGCCATCGAAGCCGAAGCCTGCTGGATCTACCTCCGTGACGAGTACCCGCACCTCCGCCGCATGCTGGAGCGCGAGATCGCGGCGCTGGCCGCCGCCGGCCTCGCGGACAAGCCCATCCACCTGCGCCGCGGCGCCGGCGCCTACATCTGCGGCGAGGAAACCGCGCTGCTGGAAAGCCTCGAAGGCCGGCGCGGCTACCCGCGCCACAAGCCGCCCTTCCCGGGCGAGTCCGGCCTCTTCGGCCGCCCGACCTTGATCCACAACGTCGAAACCCTCTGGCTTCTCCCGGAAATTTTGTCCGAGCCAGCCGCCGCCGCCCGCCACGCGTCGATGGGCCGCCGCGGCCGCCACGGCGTGCGCTTCTTCAGCGTCTCCGGGCGCGTGCGGGAACCGGGCGAGAAGCTCGCGCCCGCCGGCGTCACGGCGCGCGAGCTGATCGAGGAGTTCTCCGGCGGCATGCTGCCCCGCCACCGCTTCGCGGCCTACCTGCCCGGCGGCGCCTCGGGCGGCATCCTGCCCGCCGCCCTCGCAGACCTGCCGCTCGACTTCGGCACCCTGGACGCGGAAGGCTGCTTCGTCGGTTCCGGCGCCGTGGTGATCCTATCGGACAAGGACGACCTGCCGGAGGCGGTCCGCAACCTCGTCCACTTCTTTAAGGACGAGACCTGCGGCCAGTGCACCCCCTGCCGCGTCGGCACCGCCAAAGCCGTGCGGATGCTCGACGCCCCGGCGTGGGACCGCGCGCTGCTGAAGGAGCTGGCGGCGGCCATGGCCGACGGCTCCATCTGCGGCCTCGGCCAAGCGGCGATGAACCCCGTTCTGACCTTCCTGCGCCATTTCCCGGAGGCCGTGCCGTGATCCGCTTCACCCTGGACGGCCGCGAGGTCGAGGCAGCGCCCGGCGAGTCGATCTGGACCGTGGCGCAGCGCGAAGGCGTGGAAATCCCGCACCTCTGCCACCTGCCGCGCCCCGGCTACCGCCCGGACGGCAACTGCCGCGCCTGCATGGTCGAGGTCGAGGGCGAGCGCGTCCTCGCCGCCTCCTGCATCCGCACGCCCCGCGAAGGCATGGTGGTCCGCTCGGCGAGCGAGCGCGCCAAGCAGACGCGGCGCATGGTGTTCGAGCTGCTGCTGGCCGACCAACCCGACGCCGGAGCACGCGACGACACCGGCGGCTTCGCGCGCTGGACCCGCCACCTCGGCCTCGAAGCCTCCCGCTTCGCGCCCGAAGCCGAGCAACCCGCGCCCGACCTCTCGCACCCCGCCATGGCGGTGCAGCTCGACGCCTGCATCCAGTGCGGCCTGTGCGAGCGCGCCTGCCGCGAGGTGCAGCACAACGACGTCATCGGCATGGCCCGGCGCGGCATGGAGGTGACGGTCTCCTTCGACCTCCTCGACCCCATGGGCCCCTCCTCCTGCGTCGCCTGCGGCGAGTGCGTGCAGGCCTGCCCGACCGGCGCGCTGCTGCCGAAATCCGTGCTGGACGAGACCGGCCGCCGCGCCGCGCCGCCCGTGAAGGAAGTGGCCAGCGTCTGCCCCTACTGCGGCGTCGGCTGCCAAGTCGGCTTCCGCGTGCGCGACGGCGCCATCGAGGAGGTGGTCGGCCGCGACGGGCCATCGAACCAAGGCCGCCTCTGCGTGAAAGGCCGCTTCGGCTTCGACTACCTCCGCCACCCGGACCGCCTGACGCGGCCCCTGATCCGCGTCGAAGGCGCAACCAAGGACCCGGCCGACTGCCTCGACCCGCGCCGCGCCCGCGCCAAGTTCCGCGAAGCGTCCTGGGAAGAGGCGCTGGACCGCGCCGCCGCCGGCCTCGCCCGCGTCCGCGACACGGTCGGCCCGAACGCGCTGGCCGGCTTCGGTTCGGCCAAGGGCTCCAACGAGGAAGCCTACCTGTTCCAGAAGCTGGTCCGCACCGGCTTCGGCACCAACAACGTGGACCACTGCACCCGCCTCTGCCACGCCGCCTCCGTCGCCGCGTTGCTGGAAGGCATCGGCTCCGGCGCCGTCACCGCCCCGTTCATGGCGGCGAAGGACGCCGAGGTGATCGTGGTGATCGGTGCCCGCCCGACCGAGAACCACCCGGTGGCCGCCACCTACCTGAAAGACGCGGCCGCGCGCGGCGCGCAGCTCGTCACGATGGACCCGCGCGGCAGCGCGCTCGACCGCCACGCCGCCGAGGTCGTCCGCTTCGCCCCCGGCCGCGACGTGCCGCTGCTCAACGCCATGCTCAACGTCGTGGTGGGGGAGGGGCTCTACGACCGGCAATACGTCGCCGCCCACACCGAGGACTTCGAACTCATCCGCGACCACGTCGCCGCCTACGCCCCCGAAGCCATGGCACCGCTCTGCGGCGTCCCCGCCGAGCAGATCCGCCGCGTGGCGCGCATGTTCGCGCGGGCCCGCACGGCGATGATCCTGTGGGGCATGGGCATCTCGCAATCCACCCACGGCACGGACAACACCCGCTGCCTGATCGCGCTGTCCCTGCTCACCGGGCAGGTCGGCCGCCCCGGCACCGGGCTGCACCCGCTCCGCGGCCAGAACAACGTCCAGGGCGCCTCCGACGCCGGCCTGATCCCGATGATGTTCCCGGACTACCGCCCGACCGGCGACGACGAAGCGCGCGGACACCTCGAACGGCTCTGGGGCGCGACTCTCGACCCGAAGCCCGGCCTGACGGTGGTGGAGATCATGGGCGCGGCGGAGCGCGGCGACCTCCGCGGCATGTACGTCATGGGCGAGAACCCGGCCATGTCCGACCCGGACGTGAACCACGCACGCAAGGCGCTAGCGCGCCTCGACCACCTGGTGGTGCAAGACCTGTTCCTGACGGAAACGGCGGCCCTGGCCGACGTGATCCTGCCCGCCTCCGCCTGGCCGGAAAAGGACGGCACCGCCACCAACACCAACCGCCAGGTGCAGATGGGCCGCGCCGCCGTGCCCTTGCCGGGCGACGCGCGCCAGGACCTGGAGATCATCCAAGACTTGGCCCGCCGCCTCGGCCTGGCTTGGGACTACGCCGGCCCGCGCGAGGTCTTCGCCGAGATGGCCCTAGCGACACCCTCCCTCGCCAACATCACCTGGGACCGGCTGGAGCGGGAAAACAGCGTGACCTACCCCTGCGCCGCCCCCGACGCGCCGGGCGACGAGATCGTCTTCGGCGACGCCTTCCCGACCGCGAACGGCCGCGCCCGCTTCGTCCCGGCAGGCCTCACCGACCCGGCCGAGATGCCGGACGGGGACTACCCCTTCGTGCTCACCACCGGCCGGCAGCTCGAACACTGGCACACCGGCACCATGACCCGCCGCGCCGGCGCCCTCGACGCCCTGGAGCCCGGCCCCACAGCCTCCCTGTCGCCGCGCGACCTGGCCCGCCTCGGCCTCCTGCCGGGCCAGCGCCTGCGGCTCGCCACGCGCCGGGGCGCCATCGAACTCGACGCCCGCGCCGACCCCGCCTTGCCGGAAGGCATGGTGTTCGTGCCCTTCGCCTTCCGCGAAGCGGCGGCCAACCTGCTGACCAACCCGCAGCTGGACCCCTGGGGCAAAATCCCGGAGTTCAAATACTGCGCCGTGCGGGTGGAAGCCGCCGAACGGAGCACCGCCGCCGCCGCGCCAATGATCGCGATAACGTGAGCGGGTCGGGCTTGATGCACCGCGCCCGCGTCGCCCAATTCCTATGCGACGGTGTCCTGCCGTTCGTATCGCTTGGAGGAAAGTATGTCCTGGACGAAGCCCCGCGTGATGGAAGTTTGCTTGGCGCTCGAGATCAACTGCTACGCCAGCGCGACCGTCTGATCTACCGGGCGCCGCGGGGTTCGGTTTCGACCCGCCCCGCGGCGGCCAGCCTTTCTCGGCGCATTAGGGCGCCCGCATGACCGGTGACGAAATGCGCGCCCAGCCGCCGCTCGGTCTCCTGGCCGAACTTACCCATCGTTGCCCTCTGCGTTGCCCGTACTGCTCTAACCCCACCGAGCTGCACCGTGCCTCGCGCGAGTTGGACGCCGCCACCTGGGGCCGCATCTTCGCCGAAGCCTCGGCGCTCGGCGTGTTGCAGGTCCACCTGTCGGGCGGCGAGCCCACCGCGCGCCGCGACCTCCCCGCCATCATCCGCCACGCCGTCTCGGCCGGGCTCTACACCAACCTCATCACCTCCGGCGTGCTGACGGACGAGCGGCGCTTCAACGAGTTGGTCGAAGCCGGCCTCGACCACGTGCAGCTCTCCGTCCAGGACGCGGAAGCGGGCAGCGCCGACCGCATCGGCGGCTACGCCGGCGGCCATTCCCGCAAGCTGGCCTTCGCCCCGATCGTGCGCGCCGCCGGCCTGCCGCTGACGCTCAACGCCGTGGTCCACCGGCAAAACCTGGACCGCCTGCCCGACCTCATTGAACTGGCCCTGGCCCTCGGCGCCGGCCGCCTGGAGGTGGCGCACGTCCAGTATTACGGTTGGGCCCTCCGCAACCGCGCCGCGCTGCTGCCGACCCGCGCCCAGCTCGACGCCGCCACGGACACGGTGAACCGGGCGCGGGACGAGTTGAAGGGCCGCCTGGTCATCGACTACGTGGTGCCGGACTACTACGCGACGCTCCCCAAGGCCTGCATGGGCGGCTGGGGCCGGCAGTTCCTGGCCGTGTCCCCCACCGGCCTAGCGCTGCCCTGCCACGCCGCGGAAAGCCTGCCCGGCTTCACCTTCCCGGACCTGCGGACCACGTCGCTCCAGGACGCCTGGAACAACTCCGAAGCCTTCAACCGCTTCCGCGGCACCGCCTGGATGCCCGAGCCCTGCCGCGGCTGCGCGCGGAAGGAGCAGGACTGGGGCGGTTGCCGCTGCCAAGCCTTCGCCCTCACCGGCGACGCCGCGAACACCGACCCGGCCTGCGCCCTGTCGCCGCACCACGCCCTGCTCGACCTCGCGGTGCGCGAAGCGGCCGAGGCCACGCCCGACTTCACCTACCGCGAGATGGGCCGCGCCCCCGCCCCGGCGGCGGGCTGACCGCACGGTGGCCCCCTCCGCCGGCCGCCGCTCCGCGCTGCTCGGCCTCGGAGGGGCGCTGCTGGCCGCCGCTGCGCCCGCGGAACAGCCCACGCAAATCGCCCCCGGCGTCTTCGTCCTGCCCGGCGTCCACGAGGACGCCTCGCCCACCAATGGCAACGCCATCGCCAACGTCGGCTTCATCGTCGGCGGCGCCTCGGTCGCCGTGGTGGACCCCGGCGGCAGCCTCGCGCACGGGCAACGGCTCCGCCGCGCGGTGGAGGCTGCCACGCCGCTGCCGATCCGGCACTTGGTCCTCACCCACGCCCACCCCGACCACGTCATGGGCGCCGCCGCCTTCGCCGACCTCCGCCCGGAGGTGATCGGCCACGCCCGCCTGCCCGAAGCCCTGGCGCAGCGGCGTGAGGGCTACCTACGCATGTTGGAGCGCGAGATGGGCCCGGCCGCCGCCGGCAGCGACGCGCTCCCGCCGACCCGGCTGGTCGAAGATCGGTTCGACTTAGACCTCGGCGGCGGCCGCGCGCTCTCCATCGCCGCCCACGGCCCGGCGCACACGGATGCCGACCTCAGCCTGTTCGACTCCGCCACGTCCACGCTCTGGCTGTCCGACCTGCTCTTCGTGGAGCGCATCCCCTCGCTCGACGGCAGCCTCTCCGGCTGGATGCGCGCGCTGGCGGCGCTGCGCGACTGCCCGGCGGCACGCGCGGTGCCCGGCCACGGCCCGCCGGCGGTGCCCTGGCCCACCGCTGGCATGGCGCTGGCAGGCTACCTGGAAGCGCTGCGCGAAGGCACCCGCGCCGCCATCGCGTCCGGCCTCGGCATCGCGGAAGCGCCCGCGCGCGTTGCGACAACGGAAGCCGCCCGCTGGCGCCTCGCCGAAAGCTACCACGGCCGCAACGTGTCCACTGCCTACCGCGAACTGGAATGGGAGTAGCCGCCATGGTTCGACCCCTCGCAAGGCGTCCCCTGCTCGCCGGTGCGCTCAGCCTCCCTTGGCTCGCGCCCGCCATCGGCCGGGCGCAAGGCATCGAACCGGCCGAAACCCCCCGCCGCGCCGAGCGCTGGCGCGACCTGAAGGAAGCCATCTTCGACGGCCGCCCCACCGAGCCCGCGGGCGACGCCCTCACCCTGGTCGCCCCAACCCGCGCGCTCGACGCCGCCGCAGTGCCGATCTCGCTGTCCCTCTCCGCCGACGCCGCGCCGCGGGTGCGAGCCATCCACTTGGTCATCGACGAGAACCCGTCGCCCGTCGCCGCCGTGTTCCGCGCCGGCCCGGCCGGCGACCTGCGGGCGCTCTCCGCCCGCGTGAGGGTGGACGCCTACACCTGGATGCACGCCGTGGCGGAGTTCGGGGACGGCCGACTCCTGGAAACGGCGCAGTTCGTGAAGGCCGCCGGCGGCTGCTCCGCGCCCGTGGGCACCGACCTCCGCGCCGCGCGCGAGCGGATGGGCCGCATGCGGATGGCGCTCCCCGAAGGCCCGCCGACAGGGCCGGAGCGCGCCGTGCCGGTCCAAATCGCGGTCAGCCACCCCAACACCTCCGGGCTGCAGATAGACCAGCTCTCCCGCCTCAACATCCCGGCGGAATTCGTCCGCGCCCTCCGCGTGCTCTACCGCGGCGCCGAGGTGCTGCGCGTGGAATGCGACATCTCCATCGCCGAGAACCCCACCTTCGGCTTCGCCCTGGCCGGGGAAGCGGGCGGCGAGCTGCGGGTGGAAGCGGAAGACAACCGCGACCGCCGCTTCGCCTCCGCCTGGACCGTCGGCGCCTCGGGGTGAGGGGCCGCCGCCGTCCTTCGATGCCGGCGCATTCGGTTGTGGAAAACCCGGCCGGACGCACGTAGGGAAAAGTCCAGGCACGCCCCGCTGCCCGACCGGAGGCCGAACCCTTTGATCGCGATAGTCCTCACCGTTTGCCTCGCGTCCGCCCCGACCACCTGCAAGGAGGAGCGCCCGTTCTTCGAGGGCTCCTTTCTCGCCTGCGCCACCCAGGGCCAATTCATCGCCGCCCGCTGGCTGAACGAGCACCCGGCCTACACCCTGACCCGCTGGCGCTGCGAAGCGAACAAGCCGCGGGAAACGCCGATCTAACCCGAAGCGCTCGCGCCGGCGGAACGGAAAAGGTACATTCGACCCGCCGACGCCCCGGCCGGGCCATTTGTCCGAAGGCGCTCGGTGCCGGAAAGTAAGATGGTAAGGCAGTAAGGTGGTAAGGCGGCGCGGTTTCGGCTCGCCGCCGCCGTCGGTCACACGCGGCAACAGGAGGTGACGGCGCTGCCCGGCAGACCGGGCTTGCGGTCGGCGGGGCGCAGCGGATACCGAAGCGGGGATGCCCGCAGCCGCCATAATCCTCGCCGCCGGTCTCGGCACCCGGATGCGGTCCTCCCTGCCGAAAGCGCTCCACTCGATCGCCGGCCGGCCCATGCTCAGCCACCTGATCGCCGCCTGCGAGGCGGTGTTCGACCGCGTCGTGGTCGTGGTCGGGCCGGGCATGGAGGCGCTGGAGCGCGCCGCCGCGCCGCACGCCACGGCCGTGCAGGCCGAGCGGCTCGGCACCGGCCACGCCGCCCTCCAAGCGGCGCCGCTCCTGGAAGGCTTCGGGGGCGACGCGGCGGTCCTCTACGCCGACAATCCCTTGATCTCCGTGGCGACCCTGCGCCGGCTCCTCGCCCGCCGCGCCGAGGCCGACCTCGCCTTGCTGGCGATGCGGCCGGCCGACCCGGGCCGCTACGGCCGGGTGGTGCAAGAGCCGTCGGGCGAGGTGCTCCGCGTGGTGGAATGGGCGGACGCCGACGCGGCGGAGCGCGGGATCGGCCTCTGCAACGCGGGCGTCGTCTGCGCCCCGGCCGCCGACCTGCTGCGCTGGCTCCGCGCCCTCCGCAACGATAACGCGAAGGGCGAGTACTACCTGACGGACGCGGTCGCGCTCGCCCGCGCCGACGGCCGGCGGGTGGTGGCCGAGGAGGCGCCGGAAGCGGAACTCCGCGGCATCAACAGCCGCGCCGAGTTGGCCGAGGCGGAAAGGACGGCGCAGGCCGCCCTGCGCGCGGCGGCCATGGCCGGCGGCGCCACCCTCGTCGCGCCGGACACGGTGTTTTTTTCCTGGGACACGCGGCTCGGCCAGGACGTGACCGTCGGCCCGAACGTGGTTTTCGGCCCCGGCGTGGTCGTGGAGGACGGGGCCGAGATCCACCCCTTCAGCCACCTGACCCACTGCGTGGTGCGCCGCGGCGCCAGCGTCGGCCCCTTCGCCCGGCTGCGGCCGGGGGCGGAGGTCGGGCCGCGGGCGCACGTCGGCAACTTCGTGGAGATGAAGGCTTCGCTGCTCGGCGAGGGGGCCAAGGCCAACCACCTGTCCTACCTCGGCGACGCGGTGGTGGGCGCCGGCGCCAACATCGGGGCCGGCACCATCACCTGCAACTACGACGGCACCGCGAAGCACCGCACCGAGATCGGCGAGGGCGCCTTCATCGGCAGCGACACCGCCCTGGTCGCGCCCGTGCGGGTCGGCGCGCGCGCCCTGGTGGCCGCGGGCAGCGTCGTGACGGAAGACGTGCCGGACGACGCCATGGCGCTCGCGCGCGGGCGGCAGGTGAACAAGCCGGGCAGGGGCGTGAAGCCCAAGGCCCCGAGGGGCAGCGACAGGAGCGGCGCGTAATGTGCGGGATCGTGGGCGTGGTCGGCCGCGGCGACGCCGCGCCGCTGTTGCTGGAAGCGCTGCGCCGGCTGGAATACCGCGGCTACGACAGCGCGGGCATCGCGACCCTCGTGGACGGCCGCATCGAGCGGCGGCGGGCCGAGGGCAAGCTGGGCAACCTCGCCTCGGTGCTGGAGCGGATGCCGCTGCCCGGCACCACCGGCATCGGCCACACCCGCTGGGCGACCCACGGCGCGCCGACCGAGCGCAACGCGCACCCGCACAGCACCAGCCGCGTCAGCGTGGTCCACAACGGCATCATCGAGAACCACGCCGAACTGCGCGCCGAGCTGGAGTCGAAGGGCGCCGAATTCGAAACGGAAACCGACACCGAAACCTTCGTGCGGCTCGTGGACTGGCACCTCGCGCAGGGGAGCGGCCCGCAGGAGGCGTTCGCCGCGGCGCTCAAGCGGGTGAACGGGGCCTTCGCCCTGGCCGCCGTCTTCGCCGGGCACCCGCGCGTGCTGATGGCGGCGCGGCAGGGCGCGCCGCTCGCGGTCGGCTACGGCGAGGGCGAGATGTTCGTGGGCTCGGACGCGCTCGCCCTCGCGCCGCTCACCCGCCGCATCGCCTACCTGGAAGAGGGCGACTGGGCGGTGGTGACGGAGGCCGGCGCGCAGTTCCACGACGCGCAGCACCGGCCCGTGGAGCGCGCCGTCCGCGTCACCGCGCTGACCGGCGCCGTGACGGGCAAGGGCAACTACCGCCACTTCATGGAGAAGGAGTTGCACGAGCACCCGGCCGTGCTCGGCGACACGCTGCGGCAGTACCTCGACCCCAAGACGCTGGAGGTGCGGCTGCCGCGCCTCCCCTTCGACCCGGCGCGCCTGCCGCGCCTGACGATCAGCGCCTGCGGCAGCGCCTTCCTAGCCGGGCTCGTCGGGCGCTACTGGATCGAGGAGCTGGCGCGCCTGCCCGTGGACGCCGACGTCGCCTCCGAGCTGCGCTACCGCGCCCCGCCGCTGGCCGAAGGCGGCGGGGCCATCCTGGTCAGCCAAAGCGGCGAGACGGCCGACACCATGGCGGCGCTGCACCTCCTGCAAGCGGGCGGGCAGCGCGTGCTGTCCGTGGTGAACGTGCCGGAAAGCTCCATGGCCCGGGAAAGCGACGGCGCGCTGCTGACGGTGGCAGGCCCCGAGATCGGCGTCGCCTCCACCAAGGCATTCACCGCGCAACTGGCGGTGCTGGCCTGCCTCGCGATCGGCTTCGGCAGGGCGCGCCGCGAGCTGAGCACGCTGGACGAGGGGCGACTGACCCAGGCGTTGCTGGAAGTGCCGGGCAACGCCGCCGCCATTCTGGAGCAGGACGAGAAGATCCGAGAGCTGGCGGCCGAAGTGGCCAAGGCGCGCGACGTCTTGTTCCTCGGCCGCGGGCCACTCTACCCCATCGCGCTGGAAGGCGCGCTCAAGCTGAAGGAAATCAGCTACATCCACGCCGAGGGCTACGCCGCCGGCGAGATGAAGCACGGTCCGATCGCGCTGATCGACTCCAACGTGCCGGTGGTGGCGCTCTGCCCCTCCGGCCCGCTGTTCGAGAAGACGATGAGCAACCTGCAAGAAGCGGCGGCGCGCGGCGGCCGCATCATGGCCTTCACCGACGCCGAAGGCGCCCCCGCCCTGCGCCGCTTCGCCGAAAGGGTCATCGAGCTGCCGCGGGCCTGCGCCTTCGCGGCGCCTATCCTGCACGCCATCCCCGTGCAACTCTTGGCCTACCACGTCGCGGTGCTGAAGGGCACGGACGTGGACCAGCCGCGCAACCTGGCCAAAAGCGTGACGGTGGAGTAGCGGCGGACGGGGCGCCGGGAATCGGCGCGTGCCCTCGCCCCGGCGCCCGAGTACCCTCGCGGCATGGCAAGTCCGGTCCACCCGTCCGATTTCAAAGAAGCCCTAATCATCCTCGGGGCGGCGGGCGTCGTGGTCCCGCTGTTCTACCGCCTCCGCTTGAGCCCGGTGCTCGGCTTCATGGCCGTCGGCATGGCGGTCGGGCCGTCCGGCCTGGGCGCTTTGGCGCGGGACGTCCCCTGGTTGTCGGCCGTCACCATCACGGACGCTTCCTCGATCGGACTCGTCGCGGAACTCGGCGTCGTGATGCTGCTGTTCATGATCGGGCTCGAACTGTCCCTCGAACGCCTGCTGCTCATGCGGCGCCTGGTGTTCGGGCTCGGCTCCTTGCAAGTGGTCCTGTGCACGGCCGCCCTCGTCGCCGCCGCCCTTGCCTTGGGCCAGCCGCCCGCCGCCGCCACCGTGCTCGGCGTCGCGTTGGCCATGTCTTCGACCGCCATCGTCGTCCAGGTCCTCTCGGACGAGAAGCGGATGGCCTCGGCCGTCGGGCGCACCAGCGTCGCGGTGCTGCTGTTGCAGGACCTCGCCGTGGTCCCGGTCCTTTTCGGTGTGGGCGTGCTGGAGGCGGGGCCGGCCGAAGCGGGCGTCGCGGCGTTCTTCTTCGCGATCGGAAAGGCGGCCTTGGCGGTCCTCGCCGTGATCGCCTTGGGCCGCCTGACCCTGAGGCCGCTGTTCCGGAGCGTGGCGCGCACCCGCAGCCCGGAGCTGTTCATGGCGGCCTGCCTGCTGGTGGTCATCGCGACCGGCGTTGCGACGGCCGCCGCGGGCCTGTCCATGACCATGGGGGCGCTCATCGCCGGGCTGTTGCTGGCCGAGACCGAGTACCGGCGGCAGATCGAGGTCACGATTGAGCCGTTCAAAGGGCTGCTGCTCGGCGTGTTCCTGGTCTCGATCGGGATGGGCCTCGACCTCGCCCGGATCGCCGCGCAGCCGCTCCTCGTCCTCGGCGCGGCGGCGGCGCTGGTCGGCGGCAAGCTGGCCATCATCGCCTGCCTCGCGCGGGCGTTCCGGTTGCCCTGGACCACGGGCGTGCGGGCGGGGCTGCTGTTGGGGCCCGGCGGCGAATTCACCTTCGTCATCCTCGCCCCCGCCGCGGCGTTGGGCCTGGTGTCGCCCGAGGCCGCGGGCTTCGCGGTGATCCTCGCCGCGCTCACCATGGCGGCCATCCCGCTGCTCTCGACACTCGGGGGCCGGCTGGCCCCGAGGCGCGCGGCGAGGGCGGCCGTCGATCCGGCTGTCCTGCCGCCGCCGGAGGCCGGCCCCCGCGTCGTCGTCGCGGGCTTCGGCCGGGTGGGGCAGACCGTGGCCTCCATGCTCGAAGTCCACCGGGTGCCCTACCTGGCGCTCGACAGCGACGCCGACGAGGTGGCCCGGCAGCGCAAGAAGGGCAAGCCGGTCTACTACGGGGACGTCACCAACCCCGCGCTGGTGCGCCACCTGCACCTGGACACCGCGCGCGCGCTGGTGGTGACGATGAACGACCGTGACGCGGTGGACGACCTCGTCGCGGCGGCCCGGCGGGAGCGGCAGGACCTTCTGATCGTGGCACGCGCGCGGGACGCCGCGCACGCGGCGCACCTCTATGGGGTCGGCGCCACCGACGCGGTGCCCGAAACCATCGAGGCGAGCCTGCAACTGGCCGAGGCGGTGCTGGTCGATGTCGGCATCCCCATGGGGCCGGTCATCGCCTCGATCCACGAGAAGCGGGCCGAGTTTCAGCGCCAGGTCCGCGCCGACGTGCCGGGGGCGGACCTCCGGCCCTTGGGCCGACGCCGGCTCCGGGACACGCTGGCCACGAACAGCGTGCCCGACGACGCGACGAGGGCCGGGGCCGAGGGGTGATCGGCCGCGGTCGGCGTTTCGCGCGTCAGGCCTTTTCGAGCGTGCGGCTGACCAGCTTGGCGATGTCGCCGGCCCGGTAGGGCTTGGCAATCACGGGGGCGGTCCCGGCCAAGGCGGGCGGCAGTTGGAGGCCTTTGCCGTAGCCCGTGGCGAAGGCGAAGGGGACGCCCAGCCGGTGCAGCTCTTCGGCGATGGGGAGGCTGGTTTCGTCCCCTAGGTTGAAGTCGAGCAGGGCGAACCCGAACCCGCCGCCCGCGCGCCCGACAGCGTCCAGCCCCCCCGTCACAGTGCTCGCCACTTCCACCCGGTCGAAGCCGAGCTTCAGGAGGATCTCTTCGGCGTCCAGCGCGAGGAGGGTGCTGTCCTCGACCAGCAGGGCGGTGCCGGAGAGCTGCGGCGCTTCGGCGGCGCGCCGCGGCGCCGGCGCAGAAACCTTCTTGTCTTCGCCGGCCCGGATGAAGCGGGCGGGGATGGCGAAGTCCGCTTCCACGCCGGTCGGCGCGTAGCGCAGCGCCGCTCGGCCTTGCAGCTCGAAGGGCACGGAACGCTCGATGATGGTGGTGCCGAAGCCGCGCCGGTTCGGGGCCACCACCGCCGGCCCGCCGGACTCGCGCCAGGACAGCTCCAAGTCGCCGTTCTCCGCGAAGCGCCATTCCACCTCCACGTTGCCGTGGTGGTCCGAAAGCCCGCCGTACTTCGCGGCGTTGGTGGCCAGCTCGTGCGCCACGAGGGCGAGCACCGTCAGCGCCTGCGGCTCGATCAGGACAGGGGGGCCGGACAGCCGCGTCCGTTCCTGTTGGCGTTCGCCGAGATAAGCGCGGAACTCGCTCTCGAACATGCCCCGCAGCGCCACGGGGCCCCAGCGGTCGTCGGTGAGCTGGTCGTGCGCCCGCGCCAGGGACTGGATGCGCCCGTTCAGCACACCCACGAAGCTCTCCAGCGTTTCGGCGGATTCCTGGCTCCGGGACACGAGGGCGCGGATCAGCGCGAGGATGTTCCTGACGCGGTGGTTCAGCTCCGCGATCAGCAGTTCCTGCCGCTCGTGCGAGGTGCGCCGCTGCTCCGCCGCGGCACCGGTCAGGCGCACCACGACCTCCAGCAGCGTGACGCGCAGGGACTCCGCCGCGCGCTTCTCCGGCGCCGTCCAGGGCGTGCATCGGTCGCGGACCGTCTGCCGCCAAGCTTCGAAGCTGCGGCGCGGGTGCAGGCGGGTCGCGCCGGGCTCGGCGACCTTGGCCGGGTCGCCGGCCCACACCACCGTCCGGACCAGCTCCTTGCGGAAGAAGACCAGGTAGTCGCGCGGCGCCCTGGAAATCGGGATGACCAGCATCCCCGCCGCGCGGTCGGCGTAGCGCGCCGCGGGCGGGTGGAAGGCGGCGATGCTGTCGACGGCGAACACGCGCGACGTGTCGATGTCGTGCAGGGCGTGCAGGAGTTCGAGCATGCCTTGCCGGTCCGGCGCGTCGCCCGAGGTCTCGATGCGGTCGCCGGTGCAGACGGCCACGCCGTCGCAAGGGACCAGGGCGCGCAGCTCGTCGGCGACGCGGGCCAGGCTGCCGATCACGTCGTCCTTCTCGGTCGCGGAGGCCAGCAGCCGGTCGTGGGCGGCGCGGGCCTCGGCCTCGTAGCGCGAGGCCTGCGTGCGCTCCGCGCTCTCCACCTGCAAGGAGTAGAGCTGCCCGAACAGCTCGGCGGCGCTGCGGCGCTGGAAGCTCGGCACCTTCGGCGAGGAGTTGTGGCACGCGAGCAACCCCCAGAGCTCGTCGCCCCGCATGATGGAGACCGAGAGCGAGGCGCCGACCCCCATGTTACGGAGGTACTCGACATGCACGGGCGAGACGCTGCGGAGCACGGAGGAGGAGAGGTCGAGCGGCTCCGCGGAGGCGCCCGGCTCCGCCGGCGCGGACAGCACCGGCACGGGCTCCGCCCCGACGTCGGCGATGAGCCGCAGCCAGTTGCGGCAGTAGAGCGCCCTGGCCTGCTTCGGGATGTCGGAGGCCGGGTAGCGCAGCCCGCGGTAGGGCTCCAGGTGCGAGGCGACGGACTCCCCCACCACCTCGCCGCTGCCGTCCTCGTCGAAGCGGTAGACCATGACGCGGTCGAAGCCGAGCACGGTGCGGAGCTGGCGGGCCGCGCGCTCGTGCATGTCCTCCAGGGTGGACCCGGACAGCAGCCGCGCCATCATGCCTTTGACCGTGGCCACGGGGTCGAAGCGCGGCTCGGCGGCCGAGGGCTCGGCCTCGACCACCGTGAGCTGCGCGTCTCCGCCCGGTGCCATATGCACCGCGACGTCGTAGGGCGGCCGCCCGGCGACCAGGTCCAGGCCGAACAGGCGCTCCGTCTGGTGATGGCCGTGCAAGGATTGCAGGGCGCCGGTGATGTCGTGCATCGCCTCGCGCTGCAACAAGGCCGACAGCGGCCGGCCGATCGCGTCCTTAAGCGGCACGCCCAGGTGGTCCGCGACGTTGGCCGACGCGTGCTGGACGGTCCCGTCCGGGCCGGCGGCGAGCAGGAAGCCGAAGCCTTGCACCGTGCCCAGGAGGTGGATCGGCTCGCGGTCGCAACTCCCGAGGTCCAGTCCGCCCGAATCGGGTTCTCGCGCCGAGGCGGCCGGGTGCGTGCTCAATGAAGGCGTTCTCCGATGCGCGCCGCCGCGCGGCGGCCGAGCCGCTCGGCCGCGTCCAAGTACCGTTCCATGACCAGCGCGGCCCCCTCGATCGCGCCGCTGCACGCAACCGGCTCGGCCCGGCCGAGCGCCGCTTCCAGCCGGTCCAGGAAGCGCCGCCATTCCGATGCGTCGTCGGCGCCGGGGCGCAGGAAGGCACTGTCCGCGGGTTCGCCGGCCTCGGCAAGACGCCGCAGGATCACTCGATTGCCAAGGCGCGACCCGAGCAGGGCGTAGAGCCCTCCCCAAGCCATGCCCTCGGTTGCGAACCGTTCCGGCGGAAACGCCTCCCCGGGCAGCGGGCCGGGCTCCAATTCCGCCGAAAGGGCGGCGAGCCGCGCGGGGCCGTCCCAGTCCGGCCACAAGCGCGCCGCGCCCGCCGCGCGGAGGCCGGCGGCGACCGGCGGGAAGGCGTAGGCGTGGATTGCGAGCAGGCGCCGGACATCGGTCCGCGGCGAAAGGCAAGTGGCGGTGATCCGCGCGTCGAGCCGTTCGTGCAACGGCGCGAGCCCCGTCCTGAGCCGCTGGCGCATGGTCGTCGCGGGCGGCCGAGCGTGGTCGCTGCTGGGTAGATCCATGCGGAGGGGTCGAGCCGCTTCCTGTAACTGCGTCGAGGCGAGCGTAACCGAGGCGCCCGCTGGGGCGAACGCCGAGCTACTCGAAATTTTCAATCGTACACACCTTAAGGCATTCCCCATTTAGTTGCCATAGGCGACTGCAATTATACACGTGCGTGGGAAGAGCTCGGCGTCCGGCACCGGGCCGGGTCGCCTGCTACTCCGCCCGCACGCCGAGGTCGCGCAGGATGCGGGCGTAATTGGTGAACTCGTCTTGCACCATGCGGGCGAAGTCGGTCCGCGGCATGAAGTTCACCACCACGCGACCGCTGGCGGCGACGCGGCGGAAGGTCGGGTCGTCCAGCCCGGTGCGGCACACCTCCTCCAAGCGGTCGAGCACCGGCTCCGGCGTGCCGCGGGGCGCGTAGATGCCGACTTGGCTGAACTGCTCGGCGTCCAGGCCCTGCTCGCGGGCGGTCGGCACGCCGGGGTAATCGGGATGGCGACGACGGGAAAACACGGCGATCAGCCGCAGGCGCCCGGAGTCGATCAGCTCGCTGGCGGAGGCGACCACGGTGGAGGAGAAGTCGAGGCGGCCGCCCAGCAACTCGTTCAGGTGCGGCGGGTCGCCGCGGTAGGGAACGTGGGTGAAGTCCACGTTGCCGGCGGCGCGCTGCACGCGCCAGACCGCGAGCTGCGGCAAGGAGTTGGGGCCGGCGCTGCCGAAGGAAAGCTGGCGCTCGCGGCCCAGGGCGACCAGCGCGGGCAGGTCGCGCACCGGGCTGTCGGCGCGCACGACCACGCCGATGACGTTCTCGTTCGTGCCGCAGACCGGCGCGAAGCTGTCCGGCCCGATGCCGAGGTTGCGGACGAGGTGCGGCTGCACGACGATCGCCGTCATGGGCGTGAGGCCGAGGGTGTGGCCGTCGGCCGGGCTGGCGGCGACCGAGCGCATCCCGACCACGCCGGAGCCGCCGTCTCGGTTCGTCACCACCACGCTCTGGCCGAGGACGCGCGCCATGTGCTCGCCGAGCGCGCGGGCGTAAGCGTCCGCCGCGCTGCCCGGCGAGTAGGGCAGGACTATGGTCATCGGCCGGTCCGGGAACGCTGCGGCGGGCGCGGCGGCGAGGAAAGTGAGCAGGGCTGCTGCCGCAGGGCGCATGTACAGTTTCCTCCGGAGCCCGTTTCGTTGCGGGGCAGGGTAGGCGGGTTGCTGCCGCGGGAGCAACGCGATGACATCAGGGGCGCCGGAACCTATCTTGGCATCCACCGGGTAGGAGACGGTCCCATGCTGGACGCGATTGCGACACTGCCGCTGAAGGACGCCGAGCTGTTCCGCCAAGCCAACTACATCGGCGGCAAGTGGGTGCGGGCGGACAGCGGCAAGACCATCACCGTGCGGAATCCGGCGACCGGGGAACCGGTGGGCGAGGTGCCCGCCATGGGGGCGGCCGAGACCCGCCGTGCGATCGAAGCGGCGCACGCCGCGCAGCCGGCCTGGCGCGCGATGCTGGCCAAGGACCGCGCCGCCGTGCTCCGCAAGCTGTTCGAGCTGATGTTGGCGAACACCGACGACCTCGCCGCCATCATGACCGCCGAGCAAGGCAAGCCGTTGGCCGAGAGCAAGGGCGAGGTCGCCTACGCCGCCTCCTTCATCGAGTGGTTCGCCGAGGAGGGCAAGCGCGTCTACGGCGACACCATCCCGCAGAACGCCAAGGGCCGGCGCATCATCGTGACGAAGGAGCCGATCGGCGTCTTCGCCGCCATCACGCCCTGGAACTTCCCGGCCGCGATGATCACCCGCAAGACCGGGCCGGGCTGGGCGGCGGGCTGCACCGGCGTGATCCGGCCGGCGTCGCAGACGCCGTTCTCGGCGCTGGCCATCGCCGTGTTGGCGGAGCGCGCGGGG
Organism: uncultured Acetobacteraceae bacterium; assembly: GCA_902805625.1. Classification (GTDB taxonomy): domain Bacteria; phylum Pseudomonadota; class Alphaproteobacteria; order Acetobacterales; family Acetobacteraceae; genus Craurococcus. The sequence goes on along the minus strand of CADCTL010000265.1, from coordinate 6,723 downwards.
ATGCCGCCGGGCGTCTGCAACGTCATCACCGGGCCTTCGGGCGAGACGGGCAAGGAGCTGACCTCCAACCCGCTGGTCCGCAAGCTGACCTTCACCGGCAGCACGGACGTCGGCCGCGTGCTGCTGGCGCAGTGCGCGCCCACCATCAAGAAGACCTCGATGGAGTTGGGCGGCAACGCGCCCTTCATCGTGTTCGACGACGCCGACCTCGACGCGGCGGTGCAGGGCGCCATGGCGTCCAAGTACCGCAACACCGGGCAGACCTGCGTGTGCGCCAACCGCATCCTGGTGCAGGAGGGCGTTTACGACGCCTTCGCCGCCAAGCTGAAGGCGGCGGTGGAGGCGCTCAAGGTCGGCCCCGGCACGGAGGAGGGCGTGACGCAAGGCCCGCTCATCAACGCCGACGCGGTGGCCAAGGTCGAGGAGCACGTGGCCGACGCCTTGGCGCACGGGGCGAAGGTGGTGACGGGCGGCAAGCGCCACAGCCGCGGCGGGAACTTTTACGAGCCGACGGTGCTCGCCGACGTCCCGCACGAAGCGATGATGTTCCGCGAAGAGACCTTCGGCCCGGTGGCGCCTCTGTTCCGTTTCAAGACGGAGGAGGAGGCCGTGCAACTCGCCAACGACACCCCGTTCGGCCTCGCCGCCTACTTCTACGCCCGCGACGTGGGCCGCATCTTCCGGGTGGCGGAAGCGATCGAGAGCGGCATGATCGGCATCAACGAGGGGCTGATCTCGACCGAGGTGGCGCCCTTCGGCGGCGTGAAGGAGAGCGGCCTCGGCCGCGAAGGCAGCCACCAGGGCATCGATGAGTACCTCGAAATCAAGTACCTGGCCATCGGCGGCATCGGTACGTGAACGGCGCGCCGTTGGAGTGACGTGATGCCCTACGACTACGACCTCTTCGTGATCGGCGGCGGCTCGGCGGGGGTGCGCTGCGCCCGCGTCTCCGCCACCCACGGCGCCAAGGTGGCGATCGCGGAGGAGCGGTTCTGGGGCGGCACCTGCGTCAACGTCGGCTGCGTGCCGAAGAAGATCATGGTGAACGCCGCCGAGTACGGCGGGTGGATCGACGACGCGCCCGCCTTCGGCTGGACCGTGCGGAAGCTGGGCTTCGACCTCGGCCGCCTCAAGGCGGCGCGGGACGCCGAGGTGGCGCGGCTGAACGGCGTCTACGGCAAGCTCCTCGGCGGCGCCGGCTGCACGGTCTTCGAGGCGCGGGCGACGCTGGTCGATCCGCACACCGTCCAGGTCGGCGGCCGGCGGGTCACGGCGGAGCGCATCGTCCTAGCGGTGGGCGGCAAGTCGGTGCGGCCGGAGATCCCGGGCGCCGAACTCGGGATGCTGTCCGACGACGTGTTCGACCTGGAGGTTTTGCCCCGGCGCCTCGCCGTGGTGGGCAGCGGCTACATCGGCCTGGAGTTCGGCTGCCTCTTCCACGGCCTCGGCTCCGAGGTGGACCTGATCTACCGCAACGAGCTGCCGTTGCGCGGTTTCGACAACGACATCCGCACCGCCTTGAAGGAGGCGTTGGCCGTCCAGGGCATCCGCCAGCACGCGCCGCGCCAGCTCGCGCGGCTGGACCGCGCCGGGGACGGTGTGCTTGTGACGCTCGACGACGGGGCGCGCATCGAGGCGGACGCGGTGCTGCTGGCGACGGGGCGGGCGCCCAACCTCCACGGCCTGGGGTGCGACGCGATCGGGGTGGAGTGCACCGCCATGGGCGCGGTCGAGGTGGACGAGGACCACCGCACCACCGTGCCCAGCGTCTACGCCATCGGCGACGTCACGGATAAGCTGAACCTCACGCCCATGGCGACGGCCGTGGGCCACGCGCTGGCCGACACGCTGTTCGGCAAGAACCCCCGCCGCGCCAGCTACCGCGACGTGCCCACCGCCGTCTTCACCAACCCCCCCATCGGCACGGTGGGGATGACGGAGGCGGACGCGGCGGCGCTGGGGCCGGTGGACATCTACGCGACCCGCTTCACCCCCATGCGCCACGGCATCAGCCGGCGCGAGGGGCGGAAGGCGCTGATGAAGCTGGTGGTGTGCCAGCGCACGCGGCGGGTGCTGGGCGCACACATGCTGGGCGAGGACGCGCCCGAGATCATGCAGGGCATCGGCATCGCGGTGGCCATGGGGGCGACCAAGGAGGACTTCGACCGCACGGTCGGCATCCACCCGACCGCGGCGGAGGAGTTCGTCACGCTCCGCACCCGGACCCGGGAAGCGGGCGTGCGCGCGGCGGCGGAATGAACGGCCGCGCGGTTTGCACCTGCACGGCGGAACGGATCACGGGCTAAGCTGCCCGATCCATGGAAGGATTGCGGAGCATGGAGGCGCGCGCGTGGCACCCCGGTAGTTGGCGGGACATGCCGATACGGCAGGTGCCCGACTACCCGGACGCGGCCGGCTTGGCCGCGGCGGAGAAGCGGCTCTCGACTTGGCCGCCACTGGTCTTCGCCGGCGAAGCGCGGCGGTTGCAGGCGTCGCTGGCCGCCGCAGGGGAGGGCAAGGCCTTCGTCCTCCAGGGCGGCGATTGCGCGGAAAGCTTCTCCGACTTCACCGCCAACATCATCCGCGACACCTTCCGCGTGCTTTTGCAGATGGCCGTCGTGCTCACCTTCGGCGGCGGCTTGCCGGTGGTGAAGCTCGGGCGCATGGCGGGGCAGTTCGCCAAGCCGCGCTCCTCCGACATCGAGACGCGCGACGGCGTGGCCTTGCCCTCGTACCGCGGCGACATCGTCAACGGCCCCGAGTTCACGCGCGAGGCGCGCACCGCTGACCCGTCGCGGATGGAGTTCGCCTACATGCAGTCGGCGGCCACGCTGAACCTGCTGCGGGCCTTCGCCACCGGCGGCTACGCCGACCTGCACCAGGTCCACCGCTGGAACCTCGGCTTCGTGGCGCGCAGCCCGCTCGCCTCGCGCTACGCCGACCTGGCGCACCGCATCGACGAGACGCTCGGTTTCATGCAGGCCTGCGGCATGTCCGACCTGCCGCAGGTGCGGGAAACGGAGTTCTACACCAGCCACGAGGCCTTGCTCCTGCCCTACGAGCAAGCGTTGACGCGCGTGGATTCCACCACCGGCGACAGCTACGCGTGCTCGGCGCACTTCCTCTGGATCGGCGACCGCACCCGCCAGCCGGACGGCGCGCACGTCGAGTTCCTGCGCGGCGTCCGCAACCCGATCGGCCTGAAGGTCGGGCCGAGCACGGACGCCGGCGAACTGGTGCGCCTCACGGAGATCCTGAACCCCGCGAACGCCGGCGGCCGGCTCACCCTCATCTCCCGCATGGGGGCCGGGTCGGTGGAGGCGAAGCTGCCGCCGCTGCTGCGCGCCGTCGCCCGCGCCGGCCGCAACGTCACTTGGCTCTGCGACCCGATGCACGGCAACACCACCACGGTCGGCGCCTACAAGACCCGCAGCTTCGATGCCGTGCTGACGGAGGTGCGGCGCTTCTTCGACGCCCATGCGGCCGAGGGCACGCAGCCCGGCGGCGTGCATGTCGAGATGACGGGGCAGGAGGTGACGGAGTGCCTCGGCGGCGCCCACCGCCTGTCCGAGTCCGACCTCGCGCTGCGGTACGAGACGTTCTGCGACCCGCGCCTCAACGCCGAGCAGTCGCTGGAGATGGCCTTCCTGTTGGCGGAGGAGCTGAAGGCGCGGCGCGCGCCCGCCGGCGCCCAATCGGCGCAGGCGGCGCAGTAGCGCCGTGACCGACGAAACCAACGGTTGCCTCGACGCCTGCGTCCCGGAACGCACGGACGCCTATTTCAACCGCACCCGCGCCGTCGTGGAGCGCTTCGGCGACGCGCGCGTGACCTACGCCGTGTTCCTCCGCAGGCCCGTGATCAGCGCCCCGCGCCTCATGGTGGAGTGGCTGGAAGCCGTCGCGGAGTCGCGCGGAACTTCCTTCGGCATCGACCTGGTCCACCCTGAAGGCACCTGGGTCGGCGCCGGCGACCCCATTCTTTACCTGTCGGGCTCGTTCCGCCAGATCGCGGATTTGGAGACGCTGTTTCTCCAGAAGATCGGCCCGCCCTGCGTCGCCGCGCACAACGCCTACCAGATGTGCCTCGCGCTGCCCCATGTCGGCTTCCTGGCGATGGACGCGCGCCACTGCGCCGGCTTCGAAATGCAGGACATGATGGCCTACGCGGCCAGCGTCGGCGGAAATGCCGCCAGGCGGGAAGGGGCGAAGGGCTTCATCGGCAACGCGACGGACGCCACCGCCCACTGGTTCGGCGCCCCGGCCGGCTACGGCACCATGCCGCACGCGCTGATCGGCTACGCGCGGTCGACGCTCCGCGCCGCCGAGATGTTCCACGAGACCTACCCCGACCAGGACCTGACGGTGCTGGTGGACTACTTCGGGCGCGAGATCACCGACGGGCTGGAGGTCTGCAGCCGCTTCCCCGAGCTGGCGGCGGCCGGGCGGCTTGCGGTGCGGCTCGACACGCACGGCGGCCGCTTCCTCGAAGGACTGGACCCCGGCGAGAGCTACGCGGCGCTGGAGCGCCACGTGCCCGGTGCCATCCGCCACTACCGCAACGAGGCCGAGCTGCGCTACCTCGTCGGCACCGGCGTCTCCGCCGCCGCGATCTGGCGGATGCGCGAAGCCCTGGACGACGCGGGCTTCGAGCCTGTCCGCATCGTCGTTTCGTCCGGCTTCGGCGTGGACAAGTGCCGGGTGATGGCCGACGCCAAGGCGCCGATCAACACCGTCGGCACCGGCAGCTTCATCCCCGACCGCTGGAGCGAAACCTACGCCACCGCCGACATCGTCTCCTACGACGGCGAGGCGCGGGTGAAGGTCGGGCGCGAATTCCTGCTCCGCCCCAACGGGCAGCGGCGGCGCAACGGCGGGGACGGCCCCGCCTGACAAGCATCGCCGCCGAGGCGAATGTCGGGGACCTGCGGCGGCGCGAGCGCATCCTGGGCTGGACGTGCGCGGTGCTGCTCCTGTTCGTGTGGGTCAGCTTCCACCTCGTGTCGCGCTTTTCCACGGCGCAGGCGATGACGTCCTGGGACGTGGCGGCGCTCCGTTTCGCGGGCGCCTTCTTCACCGTCTTGCCGATCGTGCTGTGGCGGGGCCCGCCGCGGATTGCGCCGGGGCGGGCGCTGGCCGTGCTCGTCTTCGCCGGCTTCGGCTTCCCGCTCGGCGCCTTCGCCGGCTACCAGTTGGCGCCGGCGGCGCACGGCGCGACCGTGATGGCGGCCGGGCTGCCGGTGGGCACGGCGCTGCTCGGCTCGGCCTTCGGCTTGGCCCGGATAGGCGGCCGCCGCGCCCTCAGCCTGTGCGTCGTGGTGGCGGGCAGCGTGCTGTTGGCGGTCGCCACCGGCGGGGCTTGGGAGGGCGCTTGGAAAGGCGACCTGCTGTTCCTGGGCGCCGTGCTGTCGTGGTCCGTCTACACCGTGATGGTGCAGCGCTGGCGGCTGCCGGCCCTGGACACGATGCTCGCCGTCGGGCTCGCGGCCGCGCCGGTGTACCTGCCGGTCTGGTGGTTCGTGCTGCCGTCCACCATCGAGCAGGCTCCGGCGGCCGCCGTTCTGTTCCAAACGATCTTCCAGGGCGCTTTCGCGGCCATCCTGGCCGGCCTGCTCTACACCAAGGCGGTGACGCTGATCGGGCCGGGGCCGACGACGATGATCGGCGCCGTGGTGCCGGCCCTGTCGGCGCTGGCGGCTTGGCCGCTGCTGGGCGAGGCGCTGCCGCCGCTCGGCCTGCTGGCGGTGCTGCTGGTGTCCGCGGGCATGGTGCTCGGGGTCGCGGGGCCGGCCGGGCGCGTTGACCCCCTGGAGCCGCGTACCTAGCTTCGGAGGGCAATGGCCGAAACGCTCCGCATCGCCCTCGCGCAGATCAACCCGCACGTGGGCGCGCTCGACAAGAACGCGGACCGCATCCGGCGCGCCCGCGCGGAAGCGGCGGCCATGGGCGCGGATTTGGTCGTGACGCCGGAGTTCTCGGTCGGCGGCTACCCGCCGGAGGACCTGGTCCGCAAGCCCGCCTTCCTCGCCGACTGCGCCGCGCGGATCGCCGAGCTGGCGGCGGAGACCGCGGACGGCGGGCCGGGCCTGGTGGTGGGCGGGCCGTGGTTCGACGCCGAGGCCGGCAAGCTCCATAACGCGCTGTTCGTCCTCGACGGAGGCCGGGTGGCGGCCCGCCGCGCGAAGCACGAGCTGCCCAACTACGGCGTCTTCGACGACAAGCGCGTGTTCGACGCCGGCCCCGCGCCGGGCCCGGTCGCCTTCCGCGGCTTCCGCCTCGGCCTGATGATCTGCGAGGACTGGTGGTTCCCCGCCGTGTCCGAGACCCTGGCCGAGAGCGGCGCCGAGGTGCTGATCTCCGTCAACGGCAGCCCCTTCGAGGCCGAGAAGGCGGCGTCGCGCGTGGACCTCGCGGTCGGCCGCGTGGTGGAAACTGGGCTGGGCTTCGTTTTCCTGAACCAGGTTTGCGGGCAGGACGAACTGGTCTTCGACGGGGCGAGCTTCGTGCTGAACCCGGACCGGAGCCTGGCGGCGCAGATGCCGATGTTCGAAGAGGCGACGCTGCTCACCGAGTGGCGGCGCGAAGGCGGGCGGCTGGTCTGCGCGCCGCAACGGCCGCTGCCGCCTGCCGTGCCGCGGTTGGAGCAGGTCTACCGCGCGATGGTGCTCGGCCTGCGCGACTACGTGGACAAGAACGGCTTCCCCGGCGTGGTGATGGGCCTTTCCG
>CADCTL010000264.1 GCA_902805625.1 uncultured Acetobacteraceae bacterium | reverse complement strand
TAAAAGGCGCGGGGCGGGCCGTAGTAGACGGGCGGCGGGGGCCGGTACACCACGGCCGGCGGGCCGTAATACCCTGGTCGCGGCCCGTAGTAGCCACGCGGCGGACCATAGTAGCCTCCGGGCGAACCATAATAGGCCGGCGGACCGTAGTAGGGGGGCGGTGGCGGGGCGTAGTTCCGGTAGTAGTTCCGGCCGCGCCAACCGCCGTCGGCCTCGGCCGTCGCCGGCGCCAGGAACAGGCCGCCGATGCCGACAGCCCCGGCCAGCAGCAGGGACGAAAGGGCGCGCATCTCGCTCATCCTCCTTTTCTGCATCCCATATGGCGTTCCCTTGCGGCGGGATCGCGGCGAGAAGGCGTTGTGATCGGGACGGGTCGTCACGCTTCGGTGAAAACGCGGGCGAAAATTGCGTCCACGTGGGCGAAGTCGCGACGCGGGTCCATGGCGGCTTCGAGCGCGGCCGGGTCGAGGCGCGCGCGCACGGCGGGGTCCGCCAGCAACTCGCCGCGGAAGTCCCGACCTTCCGGGGTTCCCAGCGCTTGCCACGTCATCATGGCGGCGGACTGGACGGCGGCGTAGGCGTCCTCGCGGCTCATGCCCGCTTGAGTCAGCGCCAGCAGCACCTTCTGGCTGTGCACCACGCCGCCTAGCGCGTCCAGGTTCGCCTGCATGCGCTCCGGGTAGACCACCAAGCGCTCCACCATGCCGGTCAAGCGCGCCAGGGCGAAGTCGAGCGCGATCGTGGCGTCCGGGGCGATCACCCGTTCCACGGAGGAGTGGCTGATGTCGCGCTCGTGCCAGAGCGCGACGTTCTCCAGCGCCGGCACGACGTGCGAGCGCACCAAGCGCGCGAGGCCGGTCAGGTTCTCGCTCAGCACCGGGTTGCGCTTGTGGGGCATGGCGCTGCTGCCCTTCTGCCCCGGGTGGAAGAACTCCTCCGCTTCGCGCACCTCGGAGCGCTGGAGGTGGCGCACCTCGGTCGCCAAGCGCTCCACGCCGGAGGCCACCACGGCGAGCGCGGCGAAAAAGGCGGCGTGGCGGTCGCGCGGGATCACCTGCGTGCTGACCGGCTCCACCGCCAGGCCGAGGCGCTCGGCGACGAAGGCTTCCACGCGCGGGTCCACGCCGGCGAAGGTGCCGACAGGGCCGGAGATGGCGCAGGTGGCGACCTCGGCGCGCGCCGCGAGCAGGCGGGCGCGGTTCCGGGCGAACTCGGCGTAGTGGCCGGCCAGTTTGAGGCCGAAGGTGGTGGGTTCGGCGTGGATGCCGTGGCTGCGGCCGACGGTGGGCGTATGCCGGTGCTCCAACGCGCGCTTCTTCAGCGCCGCGAGCAGGGCGTCCAAGTCTGCGAGGAGCAGGTCGGCGGCGCGCGTCAACTGCACGGACAAGCAGGTGTCGAGCACGTCCGAACTGGTCATGCCCTGGTGCATGAAGCGCGCGCTGTCCCCGATGCCCTCCGCCATCCAGGTCAGGAAGGCGATGACGTCGTGGCGCGTGGTGCGCTCGATCTCGTCGATGCGCGCGACGTCGGCCTGCGAGATCGCGGCGGCGCGCGGGGCGCCGCGCTCGCGGATGTCGCGCGCGGCCTCGGCCGGGATCGCGCCGACCGCGGCCATGGCTTCGGCGGCCAGCGCCTCGATGGCGAACCAGATCCGGTAGCGCTCTTCTGGCGACCAGATCGCCGCCATCTCCGGGCGGGTGTAGCGGGGGACCATGGCCGCCATCTCGCGCGCCGGCGGCCGGGCTGGCAAGCCCCGCGGAAACAAGGAGCGGCGGGGCAGGCTTTCCGTGCGGTCACCGTGCGGCTAGGGTCCGGGCGCGCGGGCCGGCGGGCGGTGGTGGACGCCGATTCGCCGCATGTTCTGCGCCAACCGCAGGGAGACGCGTGCAGCGATGGACCTCGACGCCCTTTGGGCCAGCTGGAGCTGGGTCGTCCTTCTCGAAATCCTGGGCGTCAACCTGGTGCTGTCCGGCGACAACGCGGTGCTGATCGCCCTCGCCGCGGCCGGCCTGCCCGCCGACCAGCGCGGCAAGGCCATCATGTTCGGCATGGTGCTGGCGGTGGTGCTGCGCATCGTGCTCAGCATCTTCGCCGTGTACCTGCTGGAGGTTCCGGGCCTGCTGCTCGTCGGCGGGTTGCTGCTGCTCTACATCGCGTGGGGCTTCTACAAGGAGCTGCGGAAGGAGCAGAAGGCGGAGGAGCACGGCGAGCACAGCGAGCTGATGGCGCCGAAGACCATGGCGACGGCGCTGCGGCAGATCATCATCGCCGACGTGTCCATGAGCCTGGACAACGTGCTGGCGGTGGCGGGCGCGGCCCGCGGCAACTTGCCCATGCTGATCCTCGGCCTCGCCATCTCCATCCTGCTGATGGGCGTGGCGGCGACGCTGATCTCCAGGCTGCTCGAGCGCTTCCCGGTGATCGCCTACATCGGCGTGGCGCTGATCGTCTGGATCGGCCTCAAGATGGTCTACGAGGACGCCACCCACCTCTACGCGCGCTTCGTCACCGGCGAGCCGGACCACCCGACGGTCGGCGCGCCCCTCGTGCCCGGCGGCGGCAGCGGCGCGTCGCCGCCAGCGGGGGGAAGGCCGGCGGGCGCGAACTGACATGGCCCAGGCTGCCTGGAGACGGGCGGCCACCGGCGGCTTCGGACCTTTGGCGGCCGCCCTGGCGGCGGCGCTGCCGGCGTTCCTCAGCGGTTGCGCGCCCGTGCCGCATTCCGCGTCGTCGGCCGTCGGCGCCAGCCCGGCGGTGCTGGTTGAGCGCTTGCCGGCGGTGGCGGCCGGCTTCCGCCGGGGCGCGGCGCGGCCGATCGGCGGCGCTGAGGAGGGGCGGGAGGTGTCGTACGCGACGCCCGGCGGCCGTTTGACGGCCGCGGCCACGGTGGAACTGCTGGCGGAGAACACCGCGGCGGCGGCGGCGCTGGACGCGGCGCTCGCCGACGCGCTGCGCGCGGGGCCGGCGCGTGAGATGCGCGACGCCGGGCGCTTGGCGGTGGCCGCCGGCGGGGTTTCGCCGCTGCTGTGCGCCGAAACCGTTGGGCGGTACGGGCGGGAGCGGGTGGCGGGGCTGGTGTGCGCCGGCCGCGTCGGCGGCGCGCTGCTGCGGATCAGGGTCACGATGCCCGCGCGCGAGCCGCCGCCCGCCGATCCGCGCGCCTTCGCCGAAGCCATCGCAGTGGCGCTTTCCGGCCCCGGCGCCGTCGCCGCTTCAGCGCCTTCGGGGTGACGCGGGGCGCCGCAGCGACCACATCCGGCGCATGTCCTCAAACCCCATGCGGATCTTCGACCGTCGCTTGGTGCGCCTCCGGCGCGAGCGGGCGGCGAACACCGTCGAGCGCGTCCACCCGGTGCTGGACGCGGCGGCGGAGCGGCTCCTCGACCGGCTGGACGACACCACGCGCCGCTTTTCCCGCGCGCTCGACCTCGGCGGCCGGGGCGTGGTGGCGCCGCGGTTGCGCGGGCGGGGCATCGGCTTCGTCGTTTCCATGGACCTGTCGGGGCGGATGGCGGCGCTGTCCGGCCGGCCTGCGGTGGCGGGCGACGAGGAATGGCTGCCTTTCGGGCGGGAAAGCTTCGACCTGGTGGTTGCGAACCTGTCGCTGCACTGGGTGAACGACCTGCCGGGGGCGCTGGTGCAGATCCGTCGCTGCCTCCGGCCGGACGGGCTGTTCCTGGCGTCCTTGCCGGGGCTCGGCACGCTCGCGCCATTGCGCGACGCTTTGGCGACGGCGGAGGCGGAGCTGCGGGGCGGCGTTTCGCCGCGGGTTTCGCCCTTCCCGGACCTGCAGGACATGGCCGGGCTCTTGCAACGCGCGGGCTTCGCGTTGCCGGTGGCGGATGCGGAGGAGTTGCCGCTCGCTTATCGGACGCCGACGGCGCTGCTCGGGGATCTGCGCGACGCGGGCGAGGCGAACGCGGTGTTGGCCCGCGACGGGCGGGTGCCGCCGCGGGCGCTGCTGCCTATGGCGCTGTCGCGGTTGCAATCCGCCGGCCCAGACGGGATCAGGCCGGTGCTGCGGCTGCTGACCGCGACCGGCTGGGCGCCGCACGAGAGCCAGTCCACGCCGGCGCGGCCGGGCAGCGCCGGGGTGCGCTTGGCGGACGCGCTGGGCGTCGAGGAACGGAGCGCGGGGGAGAAGGCGGGGCGCTGAACCGGCAATCCGTCCTCCGCCTCCGGGCCCGCGGGGCGAACGCCCGCCCGCCTTGCAACCGGAGGGCACGGCGCGCATCTTGCACCGCATCGCCACCGCCAGGACCAGCCGTACACCATGGAGCAGCAGGGCGGCGATCCCCGCCGCATCACCATCTACCGGCCCGAGGACTTCGAGGGCATGCGACGGGCCGGACGCCTCGCGGCCGAGACGCTCGACATGATCGCGCTGCACGTCCGCCCCGGCGTCACCACGGGCGAGCTGGACCGGCTGTGCCACGACTTTATGGTGGCGAACGGCGCGGTGCCGGCGACGCTGGGCTACCGCGGCTACACCAAGTCGAGCTGCACCTCCGTCAACCATGTGGTGTGCCACGGCATCCCCGGTGACCGCGTGTTGGTGGAAGGCGACATCCTCAACATCGACGTCACGGTGATCCTGGACGGCTGGTTCGGCGACACCAGCCGCATGTTCGTGGCCGGCGCGGCGCCGACCCGGGCGCGGCTGTTGCTGGACGTGACCTACGAGGCCTTGATGCGCGGCGTGGCGGCGGCGAAGCCCGGAGCGACGCTCGGGGACATCGGCCACGCCGTCCAGAGCGTGGTGGAGCGTAATCGCTTTTCCGTGGTGCGGGACTTCTGCGGCCACGGAATCGGGCGCCGCTTCCACGAGCCGCCCAACGTATTGCACTTCGGCCGCCCCGGCGAAGGCCCGGTGCTGCGGCCGGGCATGTTCTTCACGATCGAACCGATGGTGAACGCCGGGCGGGCAGACGTGAAGATACTGGAGGATGGCTGGACGGCGGTGACGCGCGACCGCAGCCTTTCCGCGCAGTTCGAGCACATGGTGGGCATCACCGAAACCGGGGTGGAGGTGTTCACCATCTCGCCAGCTGGACTGCACCGACCGCCCTACCGCGTCTGACGCGCCCAGCCGAGCGCTTTATTTCTATCTAGTATTAATGTACCCTGCGGGCGTTGGCTCGGGCCGGGGCAGGGGATGGACAACGCGCGTGCGGGCAGAGCCCCCGAGTCTTGGCTTTTCGACGACGTGTTGCCACCGCCTGCGAGCACGCGCCGTGACGCAGCGCCCCCAGGTATCTCGGCCATCGCGCGCGGCTCAGGCGGCGGCCGTGCTGCTGGACCACTAACGCCCGGAGATGGTGCTGCTCCTCGCCCTGCCGCGCCGCGACAACGAGCCGATGGCGCACGCGTTGATACGCCGCTTCGGCGGCTTCGCCGACGCGATTGCAGCGCCGTCGGCGGAGTTGGAAGCGGTGCAGGGCCTGGGCGGGGCAGGCGCGGCGGCGCTGAAGGCGGTGGAAGCCGCGGCGCCCCGTCTGACGCGCGTGGCGGCGGGGGAGCGCCCGGTGCTGAATAATTGGCGGCGCTTGGTGGATTACCTCACCGCGGCGCTGGCCCGTGAGCGGGCGGAGCAGGTGCTGTTCCTCGATGCGCGCAACCTCCTCCTCGCCGACGGGGCGCAGGGTCGAGGCACGGTGAACCGCATGCCCGTCTACCCGCGCGAGGTGGTGCGCCGCGCGCTGGCGGTGGGAGCCACCGCGCCGATCCTGGTCCACAACCACCCGAGCGACGAGCCGACGCCGTCCAAGGCTGACGTGGAGGTCGCGGCGGAGGTGAAGGCGGCCGCCGTGTTCGGCATCGCCCTGCGCGACCACCTGATCGTCGGGCGCGGGCGGCACGTCTCGCTCCGGCGCGAAGGGGTGTTGTGAAGCTCCGATGGTCTCCGGTTGACCCACGCGGCGTGGGGCCGCAGGTTTGTTCCATGCGCCGTCCAATATCGAGGTTCGTCGCGGCCGGGAGCTTCTTCATGGCTTTCT
>CADCTL010000263.1:683-6050 GCA_902805625.1 uncultured Acetobacteraceae bacterium | reverse complement strand
CGGCGGTTGTCCACCGCCGCCCATACGGCGCGGCCGGCGCGTTCCTCCGGCGGCAGGGCGGCGGCCAAGGCTTCGCCGGTGGTCACGCCTATCACAGGCAGCCCGGCGCCCAGCGCGATGCCGTGCGCCAGCGCCAGCGCGGCGCGCAGCCCGGTGAAGCCACCCGGCCCCACCACGGCGGCGACGGCGTCGAGGTCGGTGGCGCGCAGCCCGGCCTCGGCCAGCACGGCGGCGGCCATGGGCGGCAGCGCGGCGGCGTGGCCGCGGTCGCCGTCGCGCATCCGGTGCGCGAGCAACCGCCCGTCGCCCAGCAAAGCGACCGAGCAGCGGGAAAGCGAAGCATCGAGGGCGAGGATGAGCACAGGACGTTGTCCAAAACGGAGGTCGTCATCGCCTCCTGCCGGGATGCTATCGCCTGTCAGTAGAAGGACGCCATTGCCGAAGCCGTGCGCGGCCCGCACGTCACGGTGCGATCTCCACCATCACCGGCACGTGGTCGGAGGCCTGCGTCCAGCCGCGCGCCGCCTTCAACACGTCGTGGCGCACGAGCCCGCCCGCCAAGCCCTCGCCGACCCAGATGTGGTCGAGCCGCCGCCCGCGGTCCGTCGCTTCCCAGTCGCGCGCGCGGTAGGACCACCACGTGTAGAGCTTCCGGTCTTCCGGCACGAAGTGGCGCAGCGCGTCGTGCCACGCGCCGGCCCTCTGCCAGCGCGTGAGCGCCTCCACCTCGACGGGCGTGTGCGACACCACGCCGAGCATCTGGCGGTGGCTCCAAACGTCGTGCTCCAGCGGCGCGATGTTGAGGTCGCCGACCAGCACGCCGCGCCGCGCCGGCCCGCGCGCCGCGGTCCAGGCGGTGGCCTCGGCGACGAAGTCGAGCTTGTGGGCGAACTTCGGGTTGGCGTCGCGGTCCGGCACGTCGCCGCCGGCCGGCACGTAGAAATTGTGCAGTTCGATCGCGCCGCCCGGCGCGTCGAGATCGACGCCGAGGTGCCGGCAGTCGCCGCGCCCGCACCAGTCCGGGTCGTCGTCGCGCACCGCGAAGGGCAGGCGCGACAGCACCGCGACGCCGTTGTAGCCCTTCATCCCCCGGTGCGCGACGTGCGGGAAGCCGAAGGCGCGCAGGTCGTCGGCCGGGAACAGCTCGTCCGGGCACTTCGTCTCCTGCAAGCAGAGCACGTCCGGATCGAGCGCGCGCACCAGCTCCGCCAGCAGCGGCCGGCGCAGGCGGACGGAGTTGATGTTCCAGGTGGCGACGCGGACGGTTCGCCGCGCCGCCGACGGTGATTTCGACACGCGCGCGTCAGACGATCCGGCAGCGCACCCCGCCCACGCCCTCCACGGTGCCCTCCAGCAGGTCGCCCCGCTTCACCGCCGCCACGCCCTCGGGCGTGCCGGTCATGATGAGGTCGCCAGGGGCGAGCCGCACCAGATGCGACAAGTTGGAGATCACCTCCGGCACGCTCCAGATCAGCTTCGACAGGTCCGAGGTCTGCCGCACTTCGCCGTTGACCCTCAGCTCGATCTTGCCGCGCGAGGGATCGACGCCCTTGGCCGGCACCAGCTCGCCCATGGGTGCGGAGTGGTCGAAGCCCTTGCCCATGTCCCACGGGCGGCCGGTCTTCTTGGCCTCGTTCTGCAAGTCGCGCCGCGTCATGTCGAGCCCGGCGCAGTAGCCCCAGACATGCTTCAGCGCGTCGTCCACGCTGATCGCCGCGCCGGCCGAGCCGATGGCGACCACCAGCTCCATCTCGTGGTGGAGCGACTGCGAAGCGGGCGGGTACGGCATGTCGCCCTCGCGCACCACCAGCGCGTCGGCGGGCTTGGTGAAGTAGAACGGCGGCTCGCGCGTCGGGTCGCTGCCCATCTCGATCGCGTGTTCGGCGTAGTTGCGCCCAACGCAGAAGATGCGCCGCACCGGGAACATCTGGTCGCTGCCGCGGATCGGCAGCGCGGCCGGGACGGGCGGCGCGATGACGTAGTCGGACATGCCTGTGCGGACTCCTCAAGCGGCGGCGCCGACGCGCGCCGGGCCGCTGGCCTAGAGCATCTCCGGGCGAGGTGTCCACACGGCGCCCGCCATCGCGGCATCGCCCGTGGCGCGGACAAAAAAAGCGCCCGGACAGGGGGGTGTCCGGGCGCCATTATTGTAGTTTCCGATCGGAAAGGTCGGGCGAGCCGGTAGGGGAAACCGAAACTCGTCCACCAACCACTGTTCGTGGTTAGCGAGGAGAAGATATCGCCTCTCTAACCAGAACGCAAAAGGCGTTTGTGCGGGGTCGCTACGCAACAGGCCCGAAACCGGCCTGTTCGCGTAAGCGTGATGCGCTGACTCGCCTACTCGGCGGCCTGCGCCATGTGGCGCCTGGAAGACCAATCCCGCGCTGCGCGACCGAACAACTCGAACAAACCGCGGCTGACTACGTCTTGCTGCCAATCGTATTCCGGATGCCACTGGACGCCAAGGGCGAAGCCCGACGCGTCGCGTACCCGAACGGCTTCGATCGTGCCGTCCGGCGCCCAAGCCTCGGGAACCAAGCGCGGCGCCAAGGTCGCGATGCCCTGGTTGTGGAGCGAGTTCACGCCCAGCGTTTCGCCGCGGGCCAGACGGGCGAAGGCGCTGCCAGGCGCCAGCCGCACCGCGTGGGCCTTGGCGGTGCGAAGGCTGGCAAGCGGCTGGTCCGCGGGTGTGGAATGGTCGAAGCGGCCGGGCAAATCCTGGATGCGTTGGTCGAGGCTGCCGCCGAACGCCACGTTCAGCTCCTGGAAACCGCGGCAGATCGCCAGCAGCGGCACCCCGGCCGCGACGGCGGCGCGGATCAGCGGCAGGGTCGTGGCGTCCCGCGCGATGTCCTCCGGCGTGCCCTCGGCGTGGGCGGGGCCGGAGTAGTGGTCCGGGCAGACGTTGGAGCGGCTGCCGGTGAGGATCAGCCCGTCCAGCCGCGGCAGGATGCCCGGCACCAGCGCTTCGCCGGCCGCCGGCAGCAGCACCGGGATGCCATCCACGGGGCCGAGCACGGCGCGCACGTAAGTGTCGGACGCGGCGTGGTTCGGCGTGCCGAAGATGCCGAAGGGCTTCACGCAGCAGGATATGCCGATCAAAGGTTTCATCGTCATGCCTAGATCGCGGACCATCGTGACTGCATCAAGGTGCGGGCGCGGCCATCGTTCCGCCCATCGCGCATGATTGCCCCGCGCTCATTGTATACCAAGCTCTTCGCGGAAGCGCGGGTCGTTGAAATCGAACAACAGGTTGGCGAAGCGCCCGCCGTATTCCGGTTGGTAGAGGCTCACGCGCGTTTCGCGCGCCTGCGCGTCCACCACCACCCATTGCTTCAGCTCCGTCGGCTGGTCGCTGAACACCAGGGTGAGGCGCCCTTCCGCCGCCGCGCCCGTGCGGAACAGGGTGATGCCGGTGAGGCCGCCGCCGCGCTCCACGCGGCTCACCGTGACCTCGCCGGACAGGCGCAGGTTCTCCCGCAGCAGGATGCCGAGCGGCGTGGCCCCGAGCGGCAGGGTGGTCGCCTGCTTCATCGCCTTGTCGAAGAAGAAGAACTGGCCGTGCGCGGCGACCAGCAGCAGCGGCTCCGGCGGGTCGTACTCGAAGCGCATCCGGCCGGGGCGGGAGATCCAGGCGGTGCCCTCGGCCGCCGCGCCGCCCTGCGCGATCTGGAGGAAGCGCGCCTTGATGGTGCGCAAGTTGTTCAGCCAGCCCTCCGCGCGGGCGATGTCCGCGCGGTCCGCGGCCGAGAGGGCCTGGGCGGCGGCGGACTTGGGGAGCAGCAAGGCGGGCAGGGCGAGGGTCGTGCGGCGGCGCATGGGCCCGTTGTTTGGACCGGCGGGGCGCGGCGGGGAAGGTCCCGGAGGTGGCGGCCACGTTAAGGGTAGGCCACGAGGCGGTCGTCACGGCTCCGAACCGGGCGTGGATGCGCCACCGCCGCCCGGCGGAAGCGGGCGGGCCGGGTCGCAAGGCGCTCCGCGGCCCGCGTGGCGCCGATGCCGAAGCCCTGCCGCTCCCCGGCCCGGTCAGCCCCGCCGGGCGCATCGGGCCGCTGCGGCAATCGTTCGTTACCGCGGGTCACACTTGCTGGCTGGTGCCGCTCCGGCGAAGCGCAGACGCTCCCCTCCGCCCCGGACGGCGCGGCTTCCGAGCCGCCGGCCGACGCCACCGCCGGCAAGGAGGTCAAGATGCCCTTTCCGATTCCGATCACGCCGCGCCTCGTCGGCCGCCGGCCCCTGGCCCTGGGCTCCGCGAGCCTGGCCGTGGCCTCGCTTTCTCTGGGGCGGCCCTCCGGTCCCGCCACCGCACAACCGGCGACCCTGCCGCCGGTCACGCCACGGCAGGTGACAGGCCCCTTCTACCCCGTGGACTGGTCGGGCGACGCGGATGCGGATCTGGTCCGGGTCGTCGGCGCGGAAGCCCAAGCGCTGGGCACCGTCATCCACCTGCGCGGCCGCGTGCTCGACGCGCAGGGCCGCGCCTTGGAGGGGGCCGTGGTCGAGCTTTGGCAGTGCGACGCCAACGGGCTCTACCGCCACCCGAACGACCGGCCGGGCACGCGCGACGCCGGCTTCCAGGGCCGGGGGCGCGCCGCCGCAGGCCCGGACGGCGGCTTCGCCTTCCGCACCATCCGGCCCGTCGCGTACCCGGGGCGGACGCCGCACATCCACGTCGCGGTGGCGGCGCCCGGCCGGCGCGCCCCCTTGGTGACGCAGCTCTACGTCGCGGGGGAGCCGCTGAACGAGCGGGACAGGCAGTTCAACGCACTGCGCGACCCGCGCGAGCGCGAAGCGGTGCTGATGCGCTTGGAGCCCGCCGACCGGATCGAGCCCGGCGCCCTGCTGGCCGCGCGCGACATCGTCCTCGGGTGAGGCGCCGCCCGCGTCAGTCCTCGTCGCCGCCCGTCCGCCGCGCCAGCACCTCGCGCTTGCCGACGTGGTTCGCGGGGCCGACCACGCCCTCCTTCTCCATCTGCTCGATGAGCTTGGCGGCGCGGTTGTAGCCGATGGCCAGGTGACGCTGGATGAAGGAGGTGGAGGCCTTGCCCTCGCGGCTGACCAGCGCCACCGCCTGGTCGAACAGCCCCTTCTCACCGTCCGAGGCGCCGGCGATGCCCGAGAGCGACAGGCCCTCGCCGCCGTCCAGCTCCTCCTCCGCCTCCGTCACCTCTTCGACGTAGGCCGGCTCGCCCTGCTCACGCAGGAACTCCACCACGCGCTCCACCTCGCTGTCCGACACGAAGGGGCCGTGGACGCGCGCCACGCGGCCGCCGCCGGCCATGTGCAGCATGTCGCCCTGGCCGAGGAGCTGCTCGGCGCCCATCTCGCCGAGGATGGTGCGGCTGTCGATCTTGGACGTGACCCTGG
>CADCTL010000263.1:0-673 GCA_902805625.1 uncultured Acetobacteraceae bacterium | reverse complement strand
AAGGGCTCCAGCGCCAGCGGCTGGTCCTCGAAGGAGGGGCGGCCGGTTTCCGGATCGAAGCCGGTCTGCACGCGGCGCGTCAGCACCTGGCCGCGCTTGCGCGCCTCCGTCACCCGTTCGTTGTAGCCCCCGATGTTCCGGACGCCGAGCTGCGACATGGCGCGGTAGCGCCGCTCCATCTCGCGCACCGTCCACTTGAGCGCGCCGATCGCCTTGGGGGGCTCCGTCACCACCGGCGCCAGCAGGTGCGGGATGCGGTCGTAAACCGACAGCTCCAGCATCTTCGGGTCGATCATGATGAAGCGGCACTCCTCCGGGCTGAAGCGCCAGAGGAGCGAGAGTGACAGCAGGTGCGGCATCCGCGCCAAGTCGGCGATCACCGGCGCGCCGCCGATGTCCTTGCCGAGCGCCAGGGGCAGCCGGCCCGAGTTGCGCGTCCAGTCCTCGGAGCCGAACATCTCGCCGAGCAGCACCGTCTCGCGCTTGGCGTTGGGCAGCTCGATGCCGATGACGTTGCGGCCAGGCACGGTGGCGATGCGGACGGCGGTGACGTGCATGTTGCGCGCGATGTCGTCGGCCAAGCCGATCACGCGCGCCGACTTGGTGCCCGGCGCCGGTTCCAGCTCGTAGAGCGTCACGACCGGGCCGGGGTTGATGGCGGCGATGCGGCCGC
>CADCTL010000262.1 GCA_902805625.1 uncultured Acetobacteraceae bacterium | reverse complement strand
AGCGCTTCAACCTCTGGCCGCACCTCACCGCCTTGCAGAACGTCGCCGAAGGCCCGATGCGCGTGCTGCGGCGGCCCAAGGCCGAGGCGCGCGACGCGGCCCGCGCCCTGCTCGCGCAGGTCGGCCTGGCGGACAAGGCGGCCGCCTACCCCTCGCAACTCTCCGGCGGACAGCAGCAGCGCGTCGCCATCGCGCGCGCCCTCGCCATGGAGCCGGAGGTGATGCTGTTCGACGAGCCGACTTCCGCGCTCGACCCCGAACTGGTCGGCGAGGTGTTGGCCGCCATGCGCGGCCTGACGGGGACCGGCATGACCATGCTGGTGGTGACGCACGAGATCGGCTTCGCGCGGGAAGCGGCCGACCGCGTGGTGTTCATGGACGCCGGCGCGGTGGTGGAGGAGGGGCCGGCGGCCCAGGTCCTTTCGGCGCCCGGCCACGCGCGCACCCGCGATTTCCTCTCCGCCGTGCTCGCCTGACCAAGCCCACCCACACGGAGGCCCCGATGCGCGCCCTGCTCGCCCTGCTGCTAGCCACACTCCTCGCGGCGCCCGCCCAGGCGCAGGCCGACAGCCGCGCCGGGCCGGTCCCGCTGCCGGACCGCGTCCGCGCGGCCGGCAAGCTCGTGGTCGGCACCTACCCCAACTACCCGCCGCTGACCTTCCGCGACCCGGCGACCAACCGACGGCTCGGCTTCGACGTGGACTTGGCGGAGGCGATCGGGAAGGAGCTCGGCCTGCCGGTCGAGTGGCAGGAGATGCCCTTCGTGCAGTTCTTCCCGTCCTTGCAGACGGGGCGCATAGACTTGGCGATAGACGGCATCAGCGACCTGCCCGCGCGGCGGGAGGTGCTGGACTTCGTGGACTACCTCCGCACCGGCGCGGTGTTCTACACGCTGGAAGCCACGGCCGCGCTGCGCGAGCCCACCGACCTCTGCGGCAAGCGCGTCGGCGCCAGCCGCAGCACCAACTGGCCGAGCAACATCGAGGCTTGGTCGCGCGAGAACTGCGTGGCCGCCGGGAAGCCCCCGATCACGGTGGTCGGCACCGAGGGCTCGATCGACGCCCGCACCCAGCTCCGCACCGGCCGCATCGACGGCGCGGTGCAAGGCAACGAAACCATCGGCTGGCTCCAGGGGAACGAGCGCGGCGTGTACCGCGTGCTCGGCACCGCGTTCACCGAGAACCTCGCCGCCATTCCCATTTCCAAAAACGAGCCGGTGCTCCGCGACGCGGTGAAGGCGGCGCTGGAGCGGCTCGTGGCCTCAGGCGCCTATGCCGAACTGCTGAAGAAGTGGGGACTGGAGCAGAACGCCATCCCCGCCATCACCGTCAACGCGGGGCGCTGACGATGGCCGACGATCCCGTGCGCGACGCGTTGCTCCGACGGCTCGGCGACGAGCGCGAGGCGCTGATCGCCTTCCTCCAAGGCTTCCTCCGCGCCCGCTCCGCCAATCCGCCCGGCGACACCTGGGAGGCCGCGCGGCACATCGGCGCCTTCTTGGACGCCGCGGGGGCGCCATGGCGCGTCGCCTCGGCGAAGGAGCACCTGCCCAACATCGTCGGCACCTTCGACGGCGGACGGCCCGGCCGGCACTTGGTGCTGAACGGCCACATCGACGTCTTCCCGCCGCTCGACGAGAACGGCTGGTCCGGCGAGCGGCGCGACGGCAAGCTCTTCGGCCGGGGCGCCGCCGACATGAAGGCGGGCACGGCCGCGGGCATCGTCGCCTACGCCTGGCTGCACGGCGTGCGCGCAGAACTCGCGGGGCGGCTCACCCTCACCGCGGTTTCCGACGAGCAGACCGGCGGCCGGTGGGGCACGCGCTGGCTGTTCGAGACCATGCCCGACGAGGTGCGCGGCGACTGCTGCCTCAACGGCGAACCCTCAGGCCTCAACAACGTCCGTTTCATGGAGAAGGGCACGCTCCGCCTAGTCGTCACGATCACCGCCCCCGGCGGGCACGGCGGCTACCCGCACCTGTCGCGCAACCCGAACAAGGTCGCGGCCTCGCTGATCGCGGAGATGGATCGGCGCTTCCACATGCGGGAGGCGCCGTTGCCGGAGGCCGTAGCGCGCGCCCTGACCACACCGGAAGCGGTGGCGGTGCTCGAAGCCGGCATGGGGCCGGGCGCGGCCGAGGTGGTGCGGCGCATGACCTTCAACCCAGGGGTCCTCCGCGGCGGCTTGAAGGTGAACCAGATCCCGCACGAATGCGTTTTGGAGGCCGACATCCGCATCCCCGTCGGCATCGACCGCGACGCGGTGCTGGCCGAGGTCGCCGAAATCTGCGCCGCCCACGACGCGCGCTTCGAAGTGGTGGAAGCGCACAGCTACCCCGGCAGCATGGCCGACCCGGAAGGCGAGATGCTCCGCATCGTCCAGGACAACGCCGAGGCCGCGACCGGCAAGCGCCCGGTGCCCATGTCCTCGCTCGGCGGCTCGGACAGCCGCTACTGGCGCTGGGACGGCGTGCCGGCCTACCTGTACGGCCCGTCGCCCGTGTCCATGGGCCGCGGCGACGAGCACGTCACCGAGGAGGAGTACCTCGCGGTGGTCCGCGTCCACCTGCTCTCGGCCTACGACTACCTCCGCGCGGGCGCCGCCCGGCCCTAAAGGTCCGCGCGGATGTTCGCGCGCCGGATCACGTCCAGCCACTTCGCCTTCTCGCGCGCCAAGCGCGCGTCGCCCTCGGCCGGCGAGGAACCGATGTAGTCGAAGCCCAACTCGGCGAAGCGCTGCGCGACCTCGGGCGACTGCGCGGCGCGGCGCGCGGCCTCGTTCAGCCGCATCACCGGCCCGTCCGGCGTGGCCTTCGGCGCCGCCAGCATCGCCCAGGTGTACACCTCGTAGTCGGCCAAGCGCCCGTCGCTCTCCGCCATGGTCGGCACGTCCGGGAACTGCGCGATGCGCTCCTTCACCAGCGTCGCCAACGGCCGCACCGCGCCGGCGGCGATGTGCGCCGTCACGCCCGGCACGTCGGCGAACACCATCGAAACCTCGCCGGACAGCAGCGCCGTCACGGCGGGCCCGGTGCCGCGGTACGACACGTGCGTGAGGTCCACGCCCATCATCAGCTTGTACAGCTCGGCGCCGAGGTGCAGCGGCGTCCCGTTGCCCGCCGAGCCGTAGTTGAGCTTCGCGCCCTGCGCTTTCGCCAGCGCGTGGAAGCCCGCGATGTCGCGCGCCGGGCTGTCGGCCCGCACCACGAGGATGTAGGGCGAGGTGGACACGAGGCACACCGCCCGCAGCGTCTCCACCGGGTCGAAGGGCATGGGCTGGATGGTGAGCGGCGCGGTGAGGAAGGAGATGGAGCCCATCAGCACCGTGTACCCGTCCGGCCGCGCCTGCACGACGGCGCGCGTGCCGATGGTGGACCCGGCGCCGGCGCGGTTCTCCACCGCCACGCCCTGGCCCAGGAACTCGCTCATCTTAGGCGCCAGCAGCCGCGCGCCGATGTCCGGCGTGCCGCCGGGCGCGAAAGGCACGACCATGGTGACGGGCCGCTCGGGCCAATTCGCCTGGGCGGGCGCCGCCGACGGCGCCAGGAGCGCGGCGGGCGCGGCGAGCGCCGCGCGGCGCGGGATGCGTGCTGTCATGGCGTTGTCCTCCTCGGCGTGTTGCGCCTAGGTTAGCCGGCGCCGCGCCCCGGCGCGAAACGGGCGCCGGCAGCGGCCTGCGCCCACCGGTCGGAGGGCGGCAACGAAGGACGAAACGCCATGACCGCACAGCCCCCTTCGTCCCCCCTGCCGCGCGTGAAGGCGCCGGAGGACCTCCGCTCGGCGCGCTGGTACGGCCCGGCCGATTTCCGCTCCTTCGGCCACCGCTCGCGCACCATGCAGATGGGCTATTCGGAGGAGGATTGGCGGGGCAAGCCGGTCATCGGCATCCTCAACACCTGGTCCGACATCAACCCCTGCCACCAGCACTTCCGGCAGCGGGTGGAGGACGTGAAGCGGGGCGTGCTGCAAGCGGGCGGCTTCCCCATCGAGCTGCCGGCCATCGCGCTGCCCGAGAACTTCATGAAGCCAACCACGATGCTCTACCGCAACCTCCTGGCGATGGAGGCGGAGGAGCAGATCCGCTCCCTGCCCGTGGACGGCGCGGTGCTGATGGGCGGCTGCGACAAGACCGGCCCCGCGTTGCTGCTCGGCGCCATCAGCGCCGGCGTGCCCTCCATCTTCTTCCCGGCCGGTCCGATGCTGCGCGGCAACTGGAACGGGAAGGTGCTCGGCTCCGGCTCCGACAGCTTCAAGTATTGGGAGGAACTGCGCGCCGGAACCATCACGGACGTGGATTGGCTGGGCGTGGAGCAGGGCATCGCCCGCTCGCACGGCACCTGCATGACCATGGGCACCGCTTCCACCATGACGGCGATCATCGAGGCGCTGGGCATGAGCCTGCCCGGCGCCTCCTCCATCCCCGCGCCGGACTCGAACCACCCGCGCATGGCCGCGGGGTGCGGCCGGCGCATCGTGGACATGGTTTGGGAGGACCTCACCCCCGCCCGCGTCCTCACGCGCGAGGCCTGCTCGAACGCGGTGGCGGTCGCCATGGCCATGGGCTGCTCCACCAACGCGCTGATCCACCTGCTCGCCATCGCCCGCCGCGCCGGCCACGCCGGCTTCGGCCTGGACGACTTCGAGCGCGCGAGCCGGGAGGTGCCCGTCATCGGCAACGTCCGCCCGAGCGGGACCACCTACCTGATGGAGGACTTCTTCTACGCCGGCGGCATCCGCGCGCTGATGGAGCGCATCCGCGGCCACCTCGACACGGAGGCGCTCACCGTCACCGGCCGCACCGTGGGCGAGAACATCGCCGGCGCCCGCGTGTTCAACGACGACGTCATCCGCCCGCTCGAAAACCCGATCTACAAGGAAGGCGCGCTGGCCGTGCTGCGCGGCAACCTCGCGCCCGAGGGCTGCGTCATCAAGCCCTCCGCCATGGACCCGCGCTTCCTGAAGCACGCCGGCCCGGCGCTGGTGTTCGACGATTACGTGACGCTCAAAACGGCGGTGGACGACGAGGGCCTGGACGTCACCGCCGACAGCGTGCTGGTGCTCCGCAACGCCGGGCCGCAGGGCGGGCCGGGGATGCCGGAGTGGGGCATGCTCCCCATGCCCAAGAAGCTGCTGAAGCAAGGCCACCGCGACATGCTGCGCCTCTCCGACGCGCGCATGAGCGGCACGAGCTACGGCGCCTGCGTGCTGCACGTCTCGCCCGAATCCTACGTCGGCGGCCCGCTCGCGCTCGTCCGCACCGGCGACGTGGTGGAGATCGACGTGCCGGCGCGCTCGATCAACCTGCGCGTCCCGGAGGACGAACTGGCCCGCCGCCGCGCCGCCTGGACGCCGCCCCCGCCGCGTTTCGGCCGCGGCTACGGCTGGATGTTCAGCCAGCACATCCGCCAAGCCCACGAGGGCTGCGACTTCGACTTCCTGAAGACCGAGTTCGGCCCCGCCGTCGGCGAGCCGCTGATCCACTAGGGGAGGACGCACCGTGGCCCTCAACCCGGAAACGCGCGACAGGCTCAAGGCCGTCAGCACCGCGACGCTCGCCACCGCGCTCTACAAGCGCGGCTTCCGCTCCCAGTTCGTGCAGGGCGTCCAGCCGCTCAGCCCCCTGAAGGAAAGCATGGTCGGCGAGGCCTTCACCCTCCGCTACATGCCGGCGCGCGAGGACCTGAACCGGCTGGAGGTGTTCCGCGACCGCGCGCACCCGCAGCGCAAGGCGGTGGAGGAGTGCCCGCCCGGCGCGGTGATGGTGATGGACAGCCGCAAGGACCCCCGCGCCGCCTCCGCCGGCGGCATCCTGGTCTCGCGGCTGATGGCGCGCGGCGTTTCCGGCGTGGTGACGGACGGCGGCTTCCGGGACTCGGCCGAGATCGCCGCGCTCGGCTTCCCCGCTTTCCACCAGCGGCCCTCGGCGCCCACCAACCTGACCCTGCACCAAGCCATCGACATCAACGTGCCGGTCGGCTGCGGCGACGCGCCGGTGTTCCCGGGCGACGTGGTGGTGGGCGACAACGACGGCGTCCTCATCCTCCCCGCCCACCTCGCGGACGAGTTGG
>CADCTL010000261.1 GCA_902805625.1 uncultured Acetobacteraceae bacterium | reverse complement strand
GAGTTCGAGCACTCCGGCGAGCTGGACGAGGTGGGCGGCCCCGTCTACCTGCCGCAGCTCCTCTCGGCCATGATCGGCATCATCAACGCCGGCGAGTACGGCCGGCTGGTCCACGACTGCTGGCTGCGCCGTCAGTTGGTCGATGTGGGCGAGGAGGTGGTGAACCGCGCCTTCGGGGCCGAGGCCGAGCTGGACGGCAAGCAACAGCTCGAAGCCGCCGAGCAGCGCCTGTTCGATTTGTCCAAGGACGACGGTTCGGGCGGCGGCGTCATCACCTTCGAACGTGCCCTGGCCGACGCGGTCATGGCCGCCGAGCGCGCCTTCTCCACCCCCGGCGGCGTGTCCGGCTTGTCCTCCGGCCTGCGCGACCTCGACGCCAAGACCGGCGGCCTGCACCGCTCCGACCTGCTGATCCTCGCCGGCCGGCCGGGCATGGGAAAGACCGCGCTCGCCACCAAGATCGCCTTCGGCGCCGCCCGCGCCCTGGTGCGGGAAGCGCAGGAGAAGGGGCCGAACACGGTGCCCAAGGGCGTCGCCGCCCTGTTCTCGCTCGAAATGAGCGCCGATCAGCTCGCCACCCGCCTTTTGTCCGAAGAGTCGCGCATCTCCGGCGACCGCATCCGCCGCGGCGACATCTCCCAGCGGGACTTCGACCGCTTCGTGGAGGTGAGCCGGGAGATGTCCACCATCCCCATCGTCATCGACGACACCCCGGCCATCACCATCTCCGCCCTCCGCACCCGCTGCCGCCGCCTGAAGCGCACGCGCGGGCTGGAGCTGGTGGTGGTGGACTACCTCCAGCTCATGCGCCCCGCGGCGGGGACGCGGCCGGAAAGCCGGGTGTTGGAGATCTCCATGATCACCCAGGGCCTCAAGGCCATCGCCAAGGAGTTGGCGGTCCCGGTGATCGCCCTCAGCCAGCTCTCCCGCGCGGTGGAGCAGCGCGAGGACAAGCGCCCGCAGCTCTCGGACCTCCGCGAATCCGGCTCCATCGAGCAGGACGCCGACATGGTCATGTTCGTGTACCGCGACGACTACTACCTCGCCCAGCGCCAGCCCAAGGAGCTGGCCTTCGACGACGGCGGCAAATTCCAGGACGCCATGCAGAAGTGGCAAACCGACATGGAGCAGGCGCACAACAAGGCGGAACTCATCATCGCCAAGCAGCGCCACGGCCCTACCGGCGCCATCCGCCTGTTCTTCGAGGCCGAGTTCACCCGCTTCGGCGACCTCGACCAAGTGCATGCGGGGCCCGACGCCTATTGAGGCCCTGCTCACCATAGACCTCGCCGCCGTCGCGGCGAACTGGCGCCTGCTGCGGGACATGCACCCCGGCGGCGCGGTGGCCGGGGTGGTCAAGGCGGACGCCTACAGCCTGGGCGCGGCGCGCGTCGGGCCGGCGCTGCGCGACGCCGGCTGCCGCCACTTTTTCGTCGCGCACTTAGCGGAGGGCGTGGCCTTGCGCGAGGCGCTCGGGCCGGAGCCGACGATCGCGGTGCTGAACGGCTTCGCGCCGGGTGCCGACGAGGACGCGGCGTTGCTGCCGGTGCTCAACGGCCTGCCGGACGTGGGGGCGCACGCCGCGGCGGCGCGGCGCCGGGGCAGGGCGGCGCCGGCCATCCTCCACTTGGACACCGGCATCAGCCGCCTCGGCCTGGACGCGCGGGAGCAGGAGGCGGTCGCGGCGGACCCGTCGCGCCTCGGCGGGCTCGACCTGCGCTGGCTGATGACGCACCTCGCCTGCGCGGACGAGCCGGGGCACCCGCTGAACGCGGCGCAGGCCGAGCGCTTCGCCGCGATCTGCGCGCGCCTGCCCGCCGGCATCCCGCGCAGCGTCGCCAACTCCTCCGGCATGTTCCTCGGCCCCGCCTTCGCTTCGGACCTCGCCCGGCCGGGCTGCGCCCTCTACGGCATCAATCCCACGCCGGGCCGCCCGAATCCGATGCGCCAGGTCGTCCGGCTGGACGCGCCGGTGCTGCAAGTGCGGGAGATCGCGCCCGGCGACACGGTGGGCTACGGCGCAACCTGGACGGCAACGCGGCCGAGCCGGGTGGCCACGGTTGCCGCCGGGTACGCCGATGGCTACCTTCGCGCCCTCTCGGGCCGGGCTTTCGGCGTCTTTGCCGGCCAGTCCGTGCCGCTGATCGGCCGGGTATCCATGGACCTCATCGCCTTCGACGTGACCGACGCGCCGCCTATCGCGCCCGGCGCCGCCATCTGCCTCATCGGGCCGGAGAACACCCCGGACGACGTGGCGGCGCGCGCCGGCACCATCGGCTACGAAATTCTCACCTCGCTCGGCAACCGCTACCGCCGCGAACACCGCACGACCTGATGGCGTCCCTGGTCCTCGACCCGTTGGCGGCGCTCGGTCGCGCCGCCATCGGCGCTTGCCGCGCGACCGGCGCCGTCGGGCTCTTCGCTCTGGAAGCCGTGTCCCACTGGGCGCGCCCGCCCTTCTACGGCCGGCTGTTCTGGCGCGCCTTCGTGGAGATCGCGTGGTTCTCCCTGCCGGTGGTGGCGCTGACGGCGGTGTTCACCGGCATGGTGCTGGCGCTGCAGTCCTACACCGGCTTCGCGCGCTTCAACGCGCAATCGGCGGTGGCGAGCGTGGTGGTGATAAGCCTCACGCGCGAGCTGGGACCGGTGCTGGCCGCGCTGATGGTGGCCGGGCGCATCGGCGCCGCTTTCGCCGCCGAGATCGGCACCATGCGCGTCACTGACCAGATAGACGCGCTGACGACGCTCTCGACCGACCCGATGAAGTACCTGGTGGCGCCGCGCATCCTGGCGGCGACGCTGGCCCTGCCGTTGCTGGTGGTGGTGGCGGACATCCTGGGCATCATGGGCGGCTGGCTGATCGGCACCCTCAAGCTCGGCTTCGTCTCGGCCGCCTACTTGAAGTCCACCTTCGACTTCTTGCAAACCGAGGACGTGCTCTCGGGCCTCGCCAAGGCGGGCGTGTTCGGCTTCGTCATCGGGCTGATGGGGACGTGGTGCGGCTACACCAGCCGCGGCGGCGCGCAGGGCGTGGGCGGGGCGACGACCCTGGCGGTGGTGGCCTCCTCCATCCTGATCCTGGCGCTGGACTACGCGCTGACCGAGGCGTTCTTCGCGCAATGAGCGGCGGGAACGGCGCGGGCCCGAAGATACGGCTGCGCGGCCTCCGCAAGGCCTTCGGCGCGAAGAAGGTGCTGGACGGCGTGGACCTCGACGTCGCGGCCGGGCAGGGCACGGTGATCCTGGGCGGCTCCGGCTCCGGCAAGTCGGTGACGCTCAAGTGCATCCTCGGCCTGATCGAGCCGGACGAGGGCGTCATCGAGATCGACGGGCGCGACGTGCTCCGCATGTCGCGGCGGGAGCGGCAGGAGATCGCCGACCGCATCGGCATGCTGTTCCAGAACGGCGCCCTGTTCGACAGCCTGCCGGTCTGGGAGAACGTTTGCTTCAAGCTGCTGGCGCAGAACCGCATCACCCGCGCCGCCGCGCGCGACCGGGCGGCGGAGGTGCTCGAACAGGTGGGCCTAGCCTCCTCGGTGGGCGACCTCTCGCCGGCGGAACTCTCGGGCGGCATGCAGAAGCGCGTGGCCCTGGCCCGCGCGGTGGCGGCGCGGCCCGAGATCGTGTTCTTCGACGAGCCCACCACCGGCCTGGACCCCATCATGGGCTCGGTGATCGACGGGCTGATCGCGGACGTGGTGAAGCGCCTCGGCGCGACGGCGCTCTCCATCACCCACGACATAGCCAGCGCCCGGCGCATCGCCGACACCGCGGCGATGATCCACAAGGGCCGCATTGTCTGGACCGGCCCGGCGGCCAGCCTGGGCCAAACCGGCAACGCGATGGTGGACCAGTTCGCCAAGGGCGAGCGCGAGGGGCCGATCCAGATGGAGTTGCGGCGGTAAGAAGCGTGTCGTGCCGGGCCAAGCCTTGGCATCAAGTGCGTAATGGTAGGGCTGAAAATCTACTTCGGGTTTCAAAGACGGCGCATTCCGTGTAAATTCAATCTGCTACGGAAGTAGAACAGCACCGCCGCAGGAGCCCGCTGTGACGAGCCAGTCGCGCACGACCGCCAACGAGAGCCTCCAAAGCCACGACATCGCCGGCCATGTCGATACCCTGTACCGGGACGGCATCACCGGCCTGAAAGGCGCCTTCTCCCGCGAGTGGACGGAGCGGATGCGCGAGGACATGATGACCGCGTTCTGGGCGGCCATCCAGCGCCCCGGCGGCGCGGTCGGCCGCGGTCCCCGGCGCTGGTACGTCGAGATCCATCCGCAGGACTTCGGCGGCTTCGTCGATCTCGTGACGCACCCGTGGGTCGCGGGCATGTGCGAGGCGGTGCTCGGCCCGCGGTACGAGATCGTCGAGATCGGCTTCGACACCCCGTTCCAGGGCGCCAAGAACCAGCCCTGGCACCGGGACTTCCCTTCCCCGCCCGAGACCTACGAGCAGCGCCGCATCACCTCGCTCGCCTTCAATCTCACGGGCGTCGATGTGACCCCGGACATGGGGCCGTTCGAGGTGGCGCCCGGCACGCAATGGCTGGACGGGCGCGGGTGGAAGCACGAGATGTTTCCGCCCCAGGAGGTCTGGCCGCAGTTCGCCGACAAGGCCGTGCGCAAATACCCGCAGATGGGCGACGTCTCCTGCCGTTCCGCGGTGACGATGCACCGCGGAACGGCGCACCCCTCGCCCATCTCCCGCCCGGTGCTGGTGCTCGGCGTGGACGCCCCCGGCGCCGGCCACGCCGCCCTGCACGACATGATGGTCACGCGGGACTACCACGACGCCCTGCCGCAATCGGTGCGCGACCACCTCGTGTGCCGGGTCGTCGATGAGCTCGTGCCCGTCAGCCAGAAGCACGACATCGAAGGCTTGGTGATGGGCGTCGAGTGACACCGCCGAGCGCAGACACCGCCTCTCCTGTGGATCCGGTGGGCCGGCCGGCGTAGCGCCCGTCGGTCCGACGACTGCGGAGAGGCCGAGCGGGGCGGAGGCGGCGCGGCTGGTGGGCATGGGGCAGCAGGCGCCGCACGACGCCGTGGTCCGCCACAATCGCTTCATAGGTTCAGCGGTGTAAGCCTTCCGAGCGCTGGGCCGGTGCGCTGCGAGGAAGGGCCACGGTCTTGACCCACCCTGCCCGGTGGGCGCAATTTTCCCCCTACGACGCCACCGCGAGCGCCGAGGAGGGAACGATGGCCCTGCAACTCACTCCGCTCCACCCGCTCTTCGCCGCCGAGGTCGGCGGCCTGGACCTGCGCCGGACGCCCGGCCCCGAGGTCTGCGCCGAGATCGACCGCGCCATGGACCGCTACGCGGTGCTGGTGTTCCGCGGGCAGGAGCTGGACGACGACCAGCAGATGGCGTTCGGCGAGGCGCTCGGCCCGCTGGAGACGACGCGCGGCACCGTGGACGCGCACAAGCACCGCCTCAAGCACGGGGCGATGAACGACATCTCCAACATCGACGTGGACGGCAAGCTGCTCGCCGCGGACGACCGCCGGCGCATGTTCAACCTGGGCAACCAGCTCTGGCACAGCGACAGCAGTTTCAAGGCGACGCCGGCCAAGTACTCGATGCTGCACGCCCGCGTGGTTCCGCCCGACGGCGGCGACACGGAGTTCGCCGACATGCGCGCCGCCTGGGACGCGCTGCCGGAGAAGATGAAGGCGAAGGTGCGCGACCTCGTCACCGAGCACAGCCTGCTCTTCTCCCGCGGCCAGCTCGGCTTCACCGACTACACCGAAGAGGAGAAGAAGACTTTCGCGCCCGTGCCGCAGCGGCTGGTGCGCTGGCACCCCGGGTCGCAGCGGCACTCGCTCTACCTCTCGTCGCACATCGGCCGCATCCAGGGCTGGCAGGTGCCGGAGGCGATGGCGCTGATCCGCTGGCTGGTGGAGTTCGCGACGCAACGCCAATTCGTCTACGCGCACACCTGGCGGCAGTGGGACCTGGTGATGTGGGACAACCGCGCCACCATGCACCGCGCCCGCCCCTACGAGGACGCCGCCTACCCGCGCGACATGCGGCGCGTGACGCTGGCGGACGTGGCGCCCACGCTCCAGCAGCAGATGGCGGCCTGAGCGACCCGCCGACGACCCTCGCCGGGCACGCCGCCTGGGCGGACCTCGCGCACGCCCCCGACGGGGTGGCCTTGGCGCGCGAGGAAGGGCGGCTCGGCGCCGCGGAGTACGCCGCGCTGGTCCGCTCCTCCGGCCTCCAACGGCCGGTGGACGACCTGCCGCGGATGGCCGCCATGCTGGCAGGGTCCAACCTCGTGGTCACGGCCCGCGACGAGGCGGGGCGCTTGCTCGGCGCGGCGCGGGGCGTCACCGACCTCGCGTGGTGCTGCTACCTGTCGGACCTGTGCGTTGAGCGGTCGCGGCAGCGCGGCGGCCTCGGCCGGCTGCTGGTGGCTGAAACCAAGCGCGTCGTCGGCCCGGGCTGCATGGTGCTGCTGCTCTCCACGCCCTCGGCCATGGGGTACTACCCCCGGCTCGGGATGGAGCGCGTGCCCAACGGCTTCCTGATCCGCCGCGACGGTTGAGCCCCGCGTCCCGGCGTCATTCCCCCGCAACCGGCACCTGCTCCGCCATGGCCGCGCGTCGGAGCGACGCGTCGAAACTCGCCAGCGCGAGGCCCTCGCGCACCGCCAGTTCAAGGTAGGCGGCATCGTAGAGGCTGAGCCCATGCCGGCGGGCGAGCGTAGGGGCGGCGTCCCACGCGCGGGCGGCCGTCTCGGGGTCGAGCGCGATCGGCAAGGCGGCGAGCCGGCCGAGCATCGCGGCCATCGTCCCCTGCGGCACTCGGCGGCGCCGCTCCGCCATCAGCACGCCATTGCCCACCTCCAAGCGCCAGTGGCCAGGCACGACGGCGCCTTCTTCGACAACCGCCTCGATGAGGCGCCGCGCCTCGGCTGCATGGGCTTCGTCCGGCAGCATCCAAGCGAGGGCGACCGACGCGTCGAGAACGAAGGCCGGCACGCCTAGTGACGCCGGCCCTCGTCGCGCAACGCCCGCAGTTCTTCGGGGGAGAAGGGCGGCGTTTCGAGCGCCAGCCGGTCGCGCATGGCGAGCAAGTCGGCGGCGGCGGCGCGCGCCGCGCCGACAT
This sequence comes from uncultured Acetobacteraceae bacterium, assembly GCA_902805625.1. GTDB lineage: Bacteria > Pseudomonadota > Alphaproteobacteria > Acetobacterales > Acetobacteraceae > Craurococcus. The sequence goes on along the minus strand of CADCTL010000261.1, from coordinate 27,820 downwards.
CGTGGCCCGGTCCAGCCCGGTTGATGCGGGCGACCGGCTTGCCACGGCGCGTGATGATGATTTCTTCGCCGTTCTCGACGCGATCCAACACTTCGCTCAGGCGCGCTTTCGCTTCATGCGCGGCGATCTGGCTTCGTGCGATGCGGCCTTTTTCGTCCATCGCTTATCTTTGGACTAGTCAAGTGACCAGTCAAGTTAAGTCCGAGTGCGGTAGCGCGTTGGCAGCGACACAGAAAGCTTGCGAGCCTATATCCAAGCCAGTTCACCCTCTGTTCCACAAGGTCTAGCCGCCGATGGCCAAGGATCGCACCCTCTTCGTTTGCCAGACCTGCGGCACCGCCCACCCGAAATGGCAGGGCAAGTGCGAGGCGTGCGGCGGGTGGAACACCCTCCAGGAGGAAGCGCCCGCCCCCCGCCCCAGCGGTCCCATCTCCAAGGCCGGGGGCGGGCGCCGGGTGGAATTCGTGGGGCTGGAGGGTACCGCCGCCCCGCCGCCGCGCGTGCCCACCGGCATAGCCGAGCTGGACCGCGTGCTGGGCGGCGGCATCGTCCCGGCCTCCGCCGTGCTGGTGGGCGGCGACCCAGGCATCGGCAAGTCCACCATTCTGTTGCAGGCCGCGGCGCGCATCGCGGCGGCCGGGCGGCGCGTCCTTTATGTCAGCGGCGAGGAGGCGGTGGAGCAGGTCCGGCTGCGCGCCCGCCGCCTCGGTCTGGAGGGCGCGCCGCTGGCGCTGGCCGCCGCCACGGCGCTGCGCGACATCGCCGCCAGTCTGGAACGCGAGCCCGACGCGGCGCTGGTGGTGATCGATTCCATCCAGACCATGTGGCTGGACGCGCTGGACAGCGCGCCGGGCACGGTCGCCCAGGTGCGCGCCTGCGCCGCCGAACTGATCCGCTTGGCCAAGACGCGCGGTTTCGCCTTGGTGCTGGTCGGGCACGTGACCAAGGAGGGCACGCTCGCCGGCCCCCGCGTGCTGGAGCACATGGTGGACGCCACGCTCTACTTCGAAGGCGACCGCGGCCACCAGTTCCGCATCCTGCGCGCGGTGAAGAACCGCTACGGCGCGACCGACGAGATCGGCGTGTTCGAGATGACCGACCGCGGCTTGGTGGAGGTGGCCAACCCCTCCGCCCTGTTCCTGGCGGAGCGGCGGGGCAACGTTTCGGGCTCGGCGGTTTTCGCCGGCATCGAGGGCACCCGGCCGGTGCTGGTCGAGGTGCAGGCGCTGTTGGCGCCCTCGGCCGGCGGCTCGCCCCGGCGTTCGGTGGTGGGCTGGGACGCCGGGCGGCTGTCCATGCTGCTGGCGGTGCTGGAATCGCGCTGCGGCCTCTCGCTCGGCGCCAACGACGTGTACCTCAACATCGCCGGCGGCCTCCGCATCGCCGAGCCGGCGGCCGACCTCGCCGTGGCGGCGGCGCTGGCGTCCGCGGCCACCGACCGGCCGACGGACGCGGAGACGGTCTACTTCGGCGAGGTCGGCTTGTCCGGCGAGGTGCGGCAGGTGGCGCACGCGGAGGCGCGGCTCCGGGAAGCCCAGAAGCTCGGCTTCGCCGCCGCCGTGCTGCCGAGGCGCTTGGCGCGCGGAGGACGGCCCCCGGCGGCGCTGGACGGGCTGCGCCTGACCGAGACGGGGCACTTGGCCGACTTGGTCGCGCCCTTCGCGGAGAAGACCGTCCGGCGCGAAGGGGCGAGGGCAGCCAAGTCGGCGTGACTTTCCTTGCCCCCTCCGCTATGTCGCCGCCGCGATGAACTGGGTCGATGGCGTGGTGCTGGCGGTGCTCGCCCTTTCGGCGATCGTCGCGCTGTTTCGGGGACTGGTGCAGGAGGTGCTGGGGATCGGGGCCTGGGTCGGCGCCGCCTTCGCGGCGTTGGCGTTGCAGCCTGTGCTGTCCCCGTTCCTCCTCGAAGCGGTGGAAACGCCCTGGATCGCCGACGCCATCGCCCTCGCGGGCGCCTTCTTGGCGGTTCTGCTGGTCCTGAAGGTCATCATCGCCGTGGTCGCGCGGCGGGTGCAGGACTCCGCGCTCGGGGGCACGGATCGCGCGCTCGGGATGGTGTTCGGCTTGGCGCGGGGTGCATTCCTTGTGGTCGTCGCCTACATCCTGGGCGGCGTGGTCCTGTCCGAGCCGGAACGGTGGCCGGACCCGGTGCGGGAAGCGCGGTCTTTGCCGGTGGTCGCCGAAGGCGCGCGGTGGTTGATGGAAAGGCTGCCGCCGGACTACCGGGCCCGGCTGGTGGCGCCGCCGTCCCTGCCCGATCCGGGCTTCAACGACCTGGTGCGCCCGCCGTCCCGGAACCGGACCTGAGAACCCCATGCACGAGCAGTTGTCCATCCGACCTTGGGCGTCCGACGACGACAAGTTCCACGAGGAGTGCGGCGTTTTCGGCGTGTGGAACGCCACGGACGCGGCGGCGCTGGCCGCGCTCGGCCTCCACGCCCTCCAGCACCGGGGGCAAGAGGCGGCGGGCATCGTCAGCCTGGACGAGGCCGGCATCTTCCACTCCCACAAGGGGCAAGGGCTGGTCGGCGACAATTTCAGCGACGCCAAGGTGATGAACTCGCTCCGGGGGCGCGCCGCCCTCGGCCACAACCGCTACGCCACCACCGGGGAGACGGCGCTGCGGAACGTCCAGCCGCTCTATGCCGACTTCGCCTTCGGCGGCTTCGCCGTGGCGCACAACGGCAACCTGACCAACGCGCACGGGCTGCGCCGCAACCTCGTGGGGCGCGGCTGCCTGTTCCAGAGCACCACGGATTCGGAGGTGTTCATCCACCTCATCGCCATCAGCCTCTATTCCACCGTGGCGGACCGGTTGATCGACGCGCTGCGGCAGGTGCAGGGCGCCTACAGCTTGGTGGCGCTGCACGGCGGCGCGTTGATCGGCGTGCGCGACCCGCTGGGGGTGCGGCCGCTGGTGCTCGGCCGGCTCGGCGGCGTCCCCGGCGAGGCGGAAGGCAGGCCGGGCTGGGTGCTGTCCAGCGAGACCTGCGCCCTCGACATCGTCGGCGCCGAGTTCGTGCGCGACGTGGACCCGGGCGAGATCGTCGTCATCGACGACACGGGCGTGCACAGCATCAAGCCCTTCGGCAGGCACCAGAGCCGCTTTTGCGTCTTCGAGTACATCTACTTCGCCCGCCCCGACAGCGTGGTGGAGGGCACGCCGGTCTACGACACGCGCAAGCGCATCGGCGCCGAGCTGGCGCGCGAGAGCGGCGTGCCGGCCGACGTGGTGGTGCCGGTGCCGGACAGCGGCGTGCCGGCGGCCATGGGTTACGCGTCGGAAGCGGGCATCCCGTTCGAATTGGGCATCATCCGCAACCACTACGTCGGCCGCACCTTCATCGAGCCGACGGACCAGATCCGCAACCTCGGCGTGAAGCTGAAGCACAGCGCCAACCGGCCGGCGCTGGAAGGGCGGCGCGTGGTGCTGGTGGACGACTCCATCGTGCGCGGCACCACCAGCCGCAAGATCGTGGAAATGGTGCGCGGGGCCGGCGCTAGGGAGGTGCACATGCGCGTCTCCTCGCCGCCCACCACCCATTCCTGCCACTACGGCATCGACACGCCGGAGCGCGCGAAGCTGCTGGCGGCGCAGCACGATCTCGCGGAGATGGCACGGATCATCGGGGTGGACAGCCTCGCCTTCATCTCGCTCGACGGGTTGTACCGCGCGCTCGGCAAGCCGGGGCGCGACATGGAGCGGCCGGGCTACTGCGACGCCTGCTTCACCGGCGACTACTCGATCCCGCTCACGGACGCGATGGGCAACGCGGCCGACCGCCAGCTCTCCCTGTTGCAGGTCAGCCAATGACGCAGCCGCTCGCCGGCTCGGTGGCGCTGGTGACGGGCGCGTCGCGCGGCATCGGCGCGGCGGTGGCGGTGGAGCTGGCGCGGCTGGGCGCGCATTGCGTGCTGACGGCGCGGAGCCAGGGCGGGCTGGAGGAGACGGACGATGCGATCCGCGCCGCCGGCGGCCGGGCGGCGACCTTGCTGCCGCTCGACCTGACGAAGCAGGCGGAGAAGCTCGACATGCTCGGGCCGTCGATCGTGGAGCGGTTCGGGCGGCTCGACGTCCTCGTCCACGCCGCCGGCGTGCTGGCGAAGCTCACGCCCGTGGCGCACATCCAGCCGCGCGATTGGCAGGAAGCGGTGGCGGTGAACCTGTCCGCCTGCTGGCGCCTGATCCGGAGCTGCGACCCGCCGCTGCGCGCCGCGCCGGCCGGGCGCGCGGTGGTGCTGACGGACGCGGTCGCAACGGAGCCGCGCGCCTACTGGGGCCTCTACGGCGCGGGCAAGGCGGGGCAGGAGCATCTGGTCCGCGCCTGGGCCGCGGAGACGGCGCGCACGCCGCTTCGCGTGTCGCTGTTCGACCCCGGCCCGGTGGCCACCCAGCTCCGCGCCGTCGCCATGCCCGGCGAGGACCCGGCGAAGCTGCGGCAGCCTGCGGAGGTGGCGCCGGCCATCGCCGCGCTGTGCGTGCCGGAAGAGGCACGCCGTGGCGCGACATGTTGCGTCAACAGGCTTTGACCCGCTTTGGCGGCATCGCTGCTCATAGTGCGAGTAGGCTCGCGGTGAGGAGGACGAAAGGATCTTTTCGGGTCCGACATTGGCAGGGTTGAGGGTCCGTTTCCGGACGGGCAAGCTCCGCGCCGGAACTGCCCCTGACTTCGCCACGGCTACGATCGTCTTTGACACCTCTGGGGCGCGGCTCGTTTGAAGGGCGCCATGACGGCAACTCGACGCGGACTGATCTTATCCACCCTGAGCGCCACGGCGCTGGCAGCCTGCACGCGCACGGCTCCCATCCAGGAAGGGGGCGGCGAGTTCATCGGGCGCGGCACCCTTTCGCAGCGCGCCGACCAGATCCGCCGGGCCGGTGCGGGGCTCGGCTGGCGCATGGAGCCGCAAGGCCCCGGCCTCATGCGCGGCATGCTGAACCTGCGCACGCACCAAGCCGTGGTGGACATCCCTTACGACACGCAGCGCTTCAGCATCCGCTACGTCTCGAGCAGCAACCTCGACTACGACGGCAATGCCATCCACCGGAACTACAACAGTTGGGTGCAGAACTTGCAGAACGCGATCGTGGCACAGCCCGCGGTGGGCGCCTGACGGCGCCCCGCTCGAAGCGGACCGCCGCGGTGCAGGAACGTCCGGAGGCGTCGATTTGCCCTGAGCCGCCATTCCGGCCCGAGGCGCCTCGACGGCCGTGCGCGAGACCTCCGGGGCGCCGCCACCGACCGTCGGCCGTGGTCCTTGGCGTGACGAAGGCGTTTAGGCCATAGCCCTCCGGGTGCAGTCCGTCTCCACCGCCGGCTGGCGACAGCCCTCCCTTCGCCGCCCATGAACTACCGCCACGCCTTCCACGCCGGCAACTTCGCCGACTGCATGAAGCACGCGCTGCTGGTCTGGATGCTGCGGGCGCTCGCGCGCAAGTCGGCGCCGTTCCGTGTGTTGGACACCCACGCCGGCGCCGGCGCCTACGACCTCGGCTCGGAGGAGGCGCGGCGCGGCGGCGAGTGGCAAGCGGGGGTCGGCCGCCTCCTCGACATCGTGGAGGGGCCGCTCGCGGATTACGCGGCGCTGGTGCGTGAGGCCGGGGCGCCGGCCAGCTATCCCGGCTCGCCCGCCTTGGTCGGGGCGCTGTTGCGGCCGGAGGACCGGCTGGTCTGCGTCGAACTCCACCCCGGGGAGCACGCGGCGCTCCGCGCCCGCTTCCGCGCCCGCTTCCGCGCCGACCCGCGCGTTGCGGTGCATCGGCGCGACGCCTGGGAAGCGCTGCGGGCGCTCACGCCGTTCCCGGAGCGGCGGGGGCTGGTGCTGATGGACCCGCCTTTCGAGCAGCCCGGCGAGTTTGAACGCCTGTCCGCGGGTCTTTCGCTGGTGTCGCGGCGCTTCCGAGGCGCGGTGCAGGCCGCTTGGTATCCGATCAAGCACCGGGCGCCCGTCCGCGCCTTCCACGCGAGCGTCGAGGCGGCCGGGCTGCGAGACGTGGTGGCGGCGGAACTGTGGCTGCGCGAGCCGACCGACCCGGCGCGGCTGAACGGGTGCGGCTTGTTGGTGGCGAACCCGCCTTGGGGCTTCGAGGCCGAAGCGCGCGGCATCCTGTCCGCGCTGCTGGGCCGTCTGGACGGGGGCGAAACCGGCCAGGGCTGGGCCATCACCCGAATCGCGGAGGAGTAGGGATGGCCGGCGAACGCATCTGCGTGCTGGGCGCGGGGGCGTGGGGCACGGCGCTGGCCATCCAGGCCGTGCGGGCGGGGGCGGGGAGGGTCTCGCTCTGGGCGCGGGATCCGGTGCGCGCCGCTGCTATGCAAGCCACGCGGGAAAACGCCCGCCACCTCCCTGGCGCGGCGTTGCCGCCCGCGGTCGAGGCCACGGCGGACGCGGAGGCGGCGCTGTCCGGCGCCGCCCTGGCGGTGGTGGCGGTGCCGGTGCAGCACCTGCGGCCTGCGCTGGCCGCGCTGCCGTCCGGTGCGCCGCCGTTGGTCGTTGTCGCCAAAGGCGTGGAGCGGGGCAGCCTCAAGCTGCCGTTGGAGTTGGCGGCCGAGATCCGGCCCGGCCTCGCCGCCGCGGTGCTCTCGGGGCCGAACTTCGCGCACGAAGTCGCCGCCGGCCTGCCCGCCGCAGCGGTGGTGGCCGGGCTTGACGCCGGCCTGCGCGCGGGCGCGGCGACGCTGCTGGGGTCGCCCGGATTCCGGCTCTACGGCAGCGACGACCCGGTCGGCGTGCAGGTGGGCGGGGCGGCGAAGAACGTCATCGCCATAGCGGCCGGGGCGGTGATCGGCGCCGGCTTGGGCGAGAACGCGCGAGCCGCGCTGGTGACGCGCGGCTTGGCCGAGATTTCCCGCTTGGCGGTGGTGCTCGGCGGCCGGGTGGAAACGGCGGCCGGGCTGTCCGGCCTCGGCGACCTGCTGCTCACCGCGGCGGGGCCGGGGAGCCGCAACACGTCGCTCGGCCTCGAACTCGGCCGCGGTCGGGCTTTGGCTTCGGTGCTGGCCGGCCGGATCGGCGTGACCGAGGGGGTGGCGACGGCGCCGGCCCTCGTGGCGCGCGCGACGGCGTCGGGCGTCGAGTTGCCGATCTGCGAAGCGGTGGCGGACCTGCTCGGGGGCCGCGTGACGGTGGCGGAGGCGATGGCGCGGCTGCTGGCCCGGCCACGACGCGACGAGTAGCGAGAGCTTCGGGGCGGGGTGGCGGCGTCAGGCCGCCGCTTGCCCGGCGTGCGCGTCCAGCCGGTAGCCGCCGCCTTCCGTGAGCAGCAAACGGGTGTTGGCCGGGTCCGGCTCGATCTTCTGGCGCAGGCGGTAGATGTGCGTCTCCAGCGTGTGCGTCGTCACCGCGCTGTTGTAGCCCCAAACCTCGTTCAACAGCACTTGGCGTCCGACCGGGCGGCCGGCGGCGCGGTACAGGAACTTGAGGATCGCGCTCTCCTTCTCGGTGAGGCGGATCTTGCGGTTCCTGGCCGGCTCCAGCAGCAGCTTGGCGGAGGGCCGGAACATGTACGGGCCGATGTTGAACACCGCGTCTTCGGAGTTGTCGAACACGCGGAGCTGGGCGCGCACGCGGGCCAGCAGCTCGTTCAGGCGGAAGGGTTTGGCGATGTAGTCGTTGGCGCCGGCGTCCAGGCCCCTGACCACGTCCTGCTCCGCGTCCGCCCCCGTCAGCATGATGACCGGGATCTTGAGGCCCTGCTTGCGCAGCCGCGCGCAGAGCTCCCGCCCGTCCCCGTCCGGCAGGCCGATGTCGAGCAACACGGCGTCGTAACGGGATTCCGGGCCGGTCAGCATCTCCTCCGCGTCCTTGGCGGTCTCGGCCTCGGCGGGCGAGAACTCGCCATCAAGGGAGAGCTGCTCGGCCAGCGTCTGTCTCAACGCGGCGTCGTCATCGACAATCAGCAAGGGGCGTGGGCCGGCCATGCCATCTCCAAGTCAGGAAGGGACGAGTCTCAGAATCTTAGCCCCGCTCGATGGCGAAGCTGAGGCACCTGTGTCAAGCGCGTTTTGTATCGAAACCATTATGAAAACGCCACTGCCAAGTTGCCGAATCCGAACTAAGCCGATGATATACGCCTTGGCCGCGCCATATTGCGAGTGTGCCATGATACGAAATCAGTTCCAGAGTACATCGTCATGTTCCGCATTCTTACGGCCGATCGATCGTGCAGAATAGATTGAGGTCGAAACATCCCGTGCCGGTGGATACGGCGGCGCTGTCTCTACGGTCGGTGCATCGCGTCGCATCCGATCTACGTCGTGGCACGCCCGTGCTCTTGCGCGGTGACGGTCACGTTTTGGTGATTGCCGCCGCTGAGACGGTCGGGCTTGAAGGACTGGCCGAGATCGCGGCCTGCGCAGTCGGTTCACCCATGCTGCTGGTGGCGCCGACTCGAGCGGCAGCGTTGGTGCGGACCGCCACGCCGCTGCGCGCGGCGGCGGCTGATGCGGTGCCTTTGCCCCCGGCGTCGCCGGACGTCGCGGCGTTCCGCCTTTCGCCCGCCCTGCTCGCCCCTGGAACGCTCCGCGGCCTGGCCGATCCGACCGTCGAACTGGTGCTGCCGGACGTCCCGCAACCGACGCGCGACGTGCCGCCGCTGGCCGCCGCCGCTTTGGCCCTGGCGAAACTCGCGCGGCTGTTGCCGGCCGTCGTGGCGGCGCCCGCGCGCGAGTCGCCGGATTTGGACTTGCTGGCGGCGGGGGCGGCCGACGTCCTCGCCTACCCGGCGGGCGTGGCCGCGTCGCTGCGGCCGGTCGCAGAAGCCGCCGTGCCGCTCGAAGGCGCGCCCGACACGCGGCTGGTCGCCTTCCGCGCGGCCGACGGCGGCGTCGAGCACTTGGCGGTCCTGGTTGGCCGGCCGGAAGACTTGGCGCTTTCAGGTAAGGTGCCGCTGGTGCGGCTGCATTCCGAGTGCTTCACCGGCGATCTGCTCGGTTCCCTCCGGTGCGACTGCGGGGCGCAACTCCGTGGGGCCATCCGCCGCATGGAGGAGGAGGGCGCGGGCGTGCTGCTGTACTTGGCGCAGGAGGGGCGCGGCATCGGCTTGGTGAACAAGCTGCGTGCTTACCGATTGCAAGACGGGGGGCTCGACACCCTGGACGCGAACCGGGCGCTCGGCTGGAGCGCCGATGAGCGCAACTTCTGGGTCGCCGCCGCAATGCTGGAGCACCTCGGCGTGCCGCGGGTCAGGCTGTTGACCAACAACCCGAACAAGCTGGCGGGGCTGGCCGCCTGCGGCATCCGCGTGGAAGGGCGCGAAGCGCACGCCTTCGCGCCCAACGGCGTCAACGACGGCTACCTAGAGACCAAGGCCCGCCGCTTCGGCCACCTGCTGGCCTGACCCGGTGCAAGCGATCGTTTCCTCAGACGGTCTGTTCCGCTTCGGCCGCGAGACCTTGCGCTGCGCGCTCGGCCGGGGCGGCGTGCGCGCGGACAAGCGCGAGGGCGACGGGGGCACGCCCGTCGGCGATCTGCCCCTGAGGCGCGTCCTTTACCGCGCCGATCGGCTGGCCGCCCCGGCCTGCCGCGTCCCGGTGGAGCCGCTGTCGCCTGACGACGGTTGGTGCGACGACCCGGCGCACCGCGACTACAACCGCGCCGTGCTCCTGCCGCACCCGGCCCGGCACGAACGGATGTGGCGCGAGGACTCCCTCTACGACATCGTCGGAGTCCTAGGCTGGAACGATGCGCCGGTGGAGCGCGGCCGCGGCAGCGCCATCTTCCTGCACCTAGCCCGCCCGGATTACGCGCCCACCGAGGGCTGCGTGGCGCTCGCGGAACCGGATCTGCGCGCCGTGCTCGCGGCCGGCCTCCGCAGCGTCCTCGTGTCGCCTGGCTCCTGAGCGCAACCGCCGGCGGGGCGGGCGCCTCTCGATAATGTGTGAAATCCGAAACGAATGCATGCGAGGTTGTGGGACTGGGCGCGCCCGCTTGCGGGCGGACACGCTGAAGGATTCCACATGCAGGGTTTGTTCGACGGTCTCCGGGATTGGGCATGGATCGCAACGGCGCTGATGGGCGCCTTCGCGGCGGCCTGCGCCTCGCTCCACCTGGCGCTGCCCACCGCGTTGGCCGCCGTGGCCGCCGGGGCAATCATGATGCGGAAATCCGAGGAGGAAGCGTCAGGCGTGGTGATGAAAGCGCCTGAGCCCGAGGCCGAGCCAAAGCAGCTGCCGGCGTTCCGGCCGGCGGCTTGAACCCGAGGACGGACGCGCTCTTTCTTCCGCTTTCCTACCGGTCGCCGGGCGCGCCTTGGTGGGCGCGTCCGATTGACGCTTTCGGGGCTGACACCATAGATGACCCGCTGAATTCGCGCGCGATCGCGCCACCGAAACCCGGAGTCTAGACCCCATGTCGATCATGCAGGACGGGCGGGAGGCGACCATGGTCGGCCGCCGCACCGACGGCTCGACCATCAAGCGGCCGTTGTCGCCGCACCTGCAAGTCTACGACATGCTCCAACTCACCAGCGCGCTGTCCATCTCCAGCCGCATCACCGGCGCGGCTTGGGGCGTGGGCCTGGGGTTGCTGGTATGGTGGCTGGTGGCCGCGGCGTCGGGGCCCTCGGCCTTTGCCACCGTGCAGTGGTTCATGTCTTCCTGGCTCGGGCTCCTCGGCCTTTTCGGCATGACCGGGGCGGCTTGGTACCACACGTTGAACGGCGTGCGGCACCTCGCCTGGGACGCGGGCTACGGCTACGACATCCCTTCCACCTACCGCTCCGGCCGCATCGTCCTGGTCGGCACCGTCGTGATGACGCTGCTGACTTGGATCATCGCCAGTATCGTCTGGGCGTAGGGAGGGGCGGACCATGGCCAACGAATATGCGGACCACACGACGCTCCGCTCGCCGCTCGGGCGGGTGCGCGGCCTCGGATCGGCGAAGTCCGGGACGATGCACTGGTGGCACCAGCGTGTCACCTCGGCTCTGCTGCTGCCGCTGACCCTCTGGTTCGCGCTCTCGGCCGCGCTGCTCGCCGGCGCGTCGCACGCCGAGACGGTCGCCTGGATCGCGCGGCCCCACAACGCGGTGCTGCTGCTCGCTACGATCGGCTTATCGTTCCACCACACCGCCGCGGGCATGCAAGTCATCCTCGAAGACTATGTGAATCAAGAATGGCTCCGGATGGGTGCGGTCCTGGCCGTGAAGACCATATGTAGCCTGTTGGCATTGGCCTCGGCTCTCGCGGTCCTCCGGATAGCGATCTGACGTCGGGCGCCGGGGAAAGCAGGACGATGAACGCGATCAATCAGCCGCCGACCAGCCCCACGCGAGGCTCCTACCGGATCGTGGACCACACCTACGACGTGGTGGTGGTGGGGGCCGGCGGCGCCGGGCTGCGCGCCACCTTCGGCATGGGCTCGGCCGGCCTCAAGACCGCTTGCATCACCAAGGTCTTTCCGACCCGCTCCCACACCGTGGCGGCGCAGGGCGGCGTCGGCGCCGCGCTCGGCAACATGGGCGAGGACGACTGGCGCTGGCACATGTACGACACCGTGAAGGGGTCGGACTGGCTCGGCGACCAGGACGCCATCGAGTACATGTGCCGCGAGGCGATCCCCGCCATCATCGAGCTGGAGCACTACGGCGTGCCGTTCTCCCGCACGGAGGACGGGCGCATCTACCAGCGTCCCTTCGGTGGCCACATGCAGGATTACGGCAAGGCGCCGGCCATGCGCGCCTGCGCCGCCGCCGACCGCACCGGCCACGCCATCCTGCACACGCTCTACCAGCAGTCGTTGAAGCACAACTGCGAGTTCTTCGTGGAGTACATCGCCCTCGACCTCATCATGGACGAGGGCGTGTGCCGCGGCGTGATGGCGTGGAACCTCGAAGACGGCTCCATCCACCGCTTCCGCGCCCAGACCACCGTGCTGGCGACCGGCGGCTACGGCCGCGCCTACTTCTCCTGCACCTCCGCCCACACCTGCACCGGCGACGGCAACGCCATGGCGCTGCGCGCCGGCCTGCCGCTGCAGGACCAGGAGTTCGTGCAGTTCCACCCGACCGGCATCTACGGCTCCGGCTGCCTGGTGACGGAGGGCGCGCGGGGAGAGGGCGGCTACTTGACCAACTCGGAGGGCGAGCGCTTCATGGAGCGTTACGCGCCCACCGCGAAGGACCTCGCCTCCCGCGACGTGGTGTCGCGCGCCATGTCCATGGAGATCCGCGAGGGCCGGGGCGTCGGGCCGCAGAAGGACCATATCCACCTGCACCTGGAGCACCTGGGCGCGGACCTGCTGCACGAGCGGCTGCCGGGCATTTCGGAGACAGCTAAGATCTTCGCCGGCGTGGACGTGACCAAGGAGCCGATCCCGATGCTCCCGACCGTCCATTACAACATGGGCGGCATCCCCACGAACATCCACACGGAGGTCCTGAACCCCACGCAGGACGACCCGGACCGAGTGGTGCCGGGCCTGATGGCGGTGGGCGAGGCGGCCTGCGTTTCCGTCCACGGCGCCAATCGGCTCGGCACGAACTCGCTGCTCGACCTCGTGGTGTTTGGCCGCGCCGCGGCGCACCGGGCCAAGGAGACGATCAAGCCCGGCGGGTCGCAGGCACCGCTGCCGCCGCGCGCCGGCGACGAGGCGCTCGACCGTCTGGACCGCGTGCGCAACGCCAAGGGCGGCACCATGGTCGGCGAGTTGCGGCTGAAGATGCAGCGCGCCATGCAGGACCACGCGGCGGTGTTCCGCACCAGCGATCTGCTGCGTGAGGGCGTGCAGAAGATGCGCGACATCAACGGCGGCTACGACGACATCCGCGTGGCCGACCGCAGCATGGTCTGGAACAGCGACTTGGTTGAGGCGCTGGAGCTGAACAACCTGATCGGCAACGCCCTCACCACCGTCGTCAGCGCCGAGGCGCGCAAGGAAAGCCGCGGCGCCCACGCGCAGGAGGACTACCCGGAGCGCGACGACCAGAACTGGATGAAGCACACCCTGTCGTGGATGGACGGGCGCGGGAACGTCAAGCTCGACTACCGCGACGTGAAGATGCGGACCCTCACCAACGACGTGCAGGTCTTCCCGCCCAAGGCGCGGGTCTACTGAGGAACAACGGCTTACACCATGGCCACTTTCACGCTGCCTAAGAACTCGCGTATCACCGAGGGCAAGGTATTCAAGGCGGAACCGGGCGCGAAGGACGTCAAGACGTTCAAGATCTACCGTTGGGATCCCGACTCCGACGCGACGCCGCGGCTCGACACCTACGAGATCGACCTCGGTAAGTGCGGGCCGATGGTTCTGGACGCGCTCGGCAAGATCAAGAACGAGATCGACAGCACGCTCACCTTCCGCCGGTCCTGCCGCGAGGGCATCTGCGGCTCCTGCTCGATGAACATCGACGGGTTGAACACCCTCGCCTGCCTCAAGCCGATCGAGGACGTGAAGGGCGACGTCCGCATCTACCCGCTGCCGCACATGCCGGTGGTGAAGGACTTGGTGCCGGACCTCTCGCAGCTCTACGCGCAGCTCCGCTCGATCGAGCCCTGGCTGAAGTCGGACACGCCGCCTCCACCGGACGCGGAACGCCGGCAGTCCAAGGAAGAGCGCGGCAAGCTCGACGGGATGTGGGAGTGCATCCTGTGCTTCTGCTGCTCCACCGCCTGCCCGTCCTACTGGTGGAACGGCGACCGGTATCTCGGCCCCGCTGTGCTGCTCCAGGCCTACCGCTGGATCGCCGACAGCCGCGACGAGGCGACCGGCGAGCGGCTGGACTTCCTGGAAGATCCGTTCCGCCTATACCGCTGCCACACCATCATGAACTGCGCCCGCACCTGCCCGAAGGGCCTCAACCCTGCGGCGGCGATCGGCAAGATCAGGCAGATGATGATCGAGCGGCAGGGCTGACGTAGACTCCGCTACCGGTCTAACCTCCCTCCCGGCCCACCAGAGGCCGGGAGGGAACTCATGGCGAAACATCTCGGCTTGGTGGCCCGCGCCGGTGGCATCGCGCTGCTCCTCGCCGCGTCACCCGCCGCCGCGCAAACGCTGACCCTCGGCTATGCCGCGGTGGTCAGCACCATGGACCCGCACTACCACAACCTCGGCCCGAACAACGCCGCGGGCATGCACGTCTTCGACCGGCTGGTGGAGCGGGACGCGCGGGCGCGGCCGAGCCCTTCGCTCGCCGAGAGCTACCGGGCGCTGTCCGAGACGCTTTGGGAGTTCAAGCTCCGCCGGGGCGTGAAGTGGCACGACGGGCGGGACTTCACCGCGGACGATGTCGCTTTCACCTTTGAGCGGGCGCCGCACGTGCCGAACAGCCCGGGCGGCTTCGGCGGCTTCCTGCGCGCCATCTCGCGCGTCGAGGTCGTGGACGCGCACACCCTGCGGCTGCACACGGCGCAGCCGCATCCGCTGCTGCCGATCGACCTCGCCTCCGTCAGCATCATCGCCCGCCACGCCGCGACGGGCGCCCAGGCGGAGGACTACAACAACGGTCGCGCCGCGATCGGCACCGGCCCCTACCGCCTCGCCGCTTACCGCTCCGGCGACCGCTTGGAGCTGCTGCGCAACGACGCGTATTGGGGCGAGAGGGAGCCCTGGGCGCGGGTGAACATCCGCTTCCTGTTGAATGACGGCGCGCGCACCGCGGCGCTGCTGGCCGGCGACGCGGACCTGATCGAGCAAATCCCGACCAGCGATTTGGCGCGGCTGCGGCGGGAGCCGCGCTTGGCGGTGACGGAGATCCCCAGCCTTCGCACCGTGTTCATGTCGCCCGACTACTCGCGCACCGGGTCGCACCCCCTCGTCACGGACAACGCCGGCGCGCCGCTGCCGCAGAACCCCTTCCTGGACCACCGCGTGCGCCGCGCCCTCTCCATGGCGATCAACCGCAAGGCGCTGGCGGAGCAGGTGATGGAGGGCGCCGGCGTCCCCACGGCGCAATGGCTGCCACCCGGCGCCTTCGGCTACAACCCGGACGTCCAGCCTGTCGCCTTCGACCCGGAGACCGCGCGCCGCTTGCTCGCCGAGGCCGGCTTCCCCGAGGGCTTCCGCCTTTCCCTAGCCACGCCCAACGACCGTTGGCCGAACGACGCGCGCTTGTCGCAGGCGGTGGCGCAGATGTGGACGCGCATCGGCGTCCGCACCGCCGTGGACGCCATGCCCTTCTCCGCCTTCACGCCCCGGCGGTCGCGCCAGGACCACGCGATGCAGCTCGGCGCGTGGGGCAGCAGCACGGGCGAGGCCTCGAATTATCTGCTCAGCATCGTGGCCACCCACGACCGGCAGCGTCTGACTGGCGCCGCCAACATGACCCGGCACTCCGATCCGCGCTTGGACGACATGGTTCTGCGCGGCGCGGCCATCATGGACGAGGAGCGGCGTGAAGCCGCGTGGCGCGAGGCGGTCGCCTCCTACGCGGAGCGGGAGCCGATGATCCAGCTCCTGCAGTACGTGAACACCTGGGCCCACCGCCGCGGCCTGCGCCACGACCCGCGCATGGACGAGCGCACGGTGGCGATGGGCGTGCGGGAGGCGCGCTGAAGCGCCTCCCGCTTTCGTTCAGCGCGGCATCGCTTCCAGGTTGTTCGGGTCGAGGCCCATGGCCTGCGCCGTCGCCGGATTGATCTGCCCGGTCGGCTGCAACCCGCGGCCCTGCTGGAAGCGCTCGATCGCGGTTTGCGTGCCGGCGCCCCAGGCCCCGTCCACTTGGCCGCGGTAGAAGCCGAGGGCGCGCAGCCGGGACTGCACGTTGCGCACGGCGCCGCGGCTCAGGGTGTTCGACGTCGCGGCGGGCGTGGCGGCGTCCGTGCTGGTGGCAGGGCCCGGCCGGGCGGCCAGGAGTTCGACGGGGTTGAGGCCGAGCGTCGCGGCCGTGGCTTGGTTTAGCTGGCCCGACACTTGCAACCCGCGGCCCTGTTGGAACCGCTCCAGGGCGGATTGGCTGTCCGGCCCCCACACGCCGTCCACCCGGCCGGCATAGGCGCCCATCTGCCGCAGCCGCTCTTGCACCGACATCAGCGCCGCGGGCGACAGCGGCTGCATGTAGGTCAGGCCGGGCGCGGGTTGCGCCGACGCCCTCGGCACCAGCACGGGGCTCGCCAACAGCAGCCCGGCCAGGATGGCTCTGCTCAGTCGCGTGGACATGGTCTTCCTCCCGCATCTTTCCGCATCAACACCGAGGCGCGGGCGAAGTTGCGGGGCGCGCCCGCACGCCGTCGTCACACCACCACCGGTTTTACGGCGCCGAGCAACCAGCGCGCGATAGCTGTGGCACGGGCGTCCTCTCCGCGCTGGCCCATCACCTGCACCCCGACCGGCAATCCATCGACCGCCATGAGGGGCACCGTCACCGCCGGCGCGAAGAGCATGGAACTCGGCGCGTTGAACACGAAATTGCCGGTCGGCCGCGCGGCGAGCGGCCGGCCCGGCGCGTCGCCGCTCCAGACCGGCGCCGGGCCGGGGGAGGCGAGGCCGATCGCCGCGTCCGCCATCGGCGCCAGGGCGCCGTGCCGGAGCTGCGCCGCTTCGCGCTCCGCGAGGCGGCCCTGGTAGTCGGCCACGGTCATGGCCTCGGCGGAGGCGAGCGCCGCCTTCGCGCGCTCGCTCACGCCGTCCGGATGGGCGTCCACCAGCGCGCGCTGCCCCCAGCGGTTCTCCCAGGCGGTGATGGCGCCGCCGATGGCGCTGGCGTCGGCGACGGCGGTCTCGAACGCCTCGATGAGCGGGTGGTCGCCGCGCCGCAGAACCGCGACGCCCAGCGCCCGCAGGCTTTCCACCACCGCCTCGAAAGCCGTGCGCGAAGCGTCGTCGAGCGACCGCCACCCCGCGGTCTCCACCAGGACCAAACGCTCGGGACGGAGCGGGAGGGGCGGCGAGGCGGGGCCCATCAGCCCGGCGTGCCCGCGGTCGCCGCCCACGCGGCGCGCGATCTCCGCGGCCACCTGCCACGTGTCCTCCACGCTGTTGGCGTGGACGCCGTGCGTGCTCTGGCTCGTGGCCTGCCTTTCGCCGCGGTTGATCGCGCCCTGGCTCGGCTTCAGCGCCACGTTGCCGCAGTAGCTCGCGGGGCGGATGATGGAGCCGCCGACCTGGGTGCCGATCGCCGCCGGCACCATCCCCGCCGCCACCGCCGCCGCCGAGCCGGACGAGGAGCCGCCCGGCGTGCGCGACGGGTCGAACGGGTTGGTGGTCGACCCCGGGTGCGAGCCGCCGAGTTCGGCGGTGACGGTTTTGCCCAGCACCACCGCACCGGCTTGGCGCAGGGCCCAAACGGCGGCGTTGTCGCGCTTGGGGAAGTTCCCGCGGTAGGCCTCGCAGCCCATCTCGGTCGGCATGTCGCGCGTTTCGAGCAGGTCCTTGATGCCGACCGGCATGCCGTCGAGGGGCGAGAGCGGCCGGCCCGCGCGCCACCGCGCCGCGCTGGCGTCCGCCGCCTCGCGCGCGCCCGCCTCGTTCAGCGCGACGAAGGCTCGCACGACCGGCTCGCGCGCGGCGATCGTTTCCAGGCACCGTTCGAGGTAAGCGCGCGGCGTGTCGGCGCCCTCCGCGAAGCGCCGCGCCGCGTCGTGGAAGGTGAGCCCGCGGTGGTCCTGCGGAGTGTAAGTGCCGTGTGTCGCGGTCGCCATGTCGGAGCCCTCCCTGGTGACGGCGCATTCCAGACCCGGGCGGAGCCGCGGTCCAGCCCGCCGCGCACCGCGGGGCTTCACGCCCGCCGCCCTGTCGGGGACACTCGCCCAGACCGGTGAACGGAGGAAGCGCGACATGGCCAAGGTCATCATCACCTGCGCGGTGACGGGAGCGATCCACACGCCCTCGATGAGCGAGCACCTGCCCATCACCCCGCGAGAGATCGCGGAACAATCCATCGCCGCGGCGGAGGCGGGCGCCTCCATCATCCACCTGCACGCGCGCGACCCGAACGACGGCCGGCCGACGCCCGACCCGGCGGTGTTCATGCAATTCCTGCCCGTCATCAAGCAATCGACGGACGCGGTGATCAACATCACCACCGGCGGCGGCCTCGGCATGAGCCTGGACGAGCGGCTGGCGGCGCCGCTGCAAGCGAAGCCGGAGATGTGCAGCCTCAACATGGGCTCGATGAACTTCAACATCGCGCCCAGCGCCGCGCGGGTGAAGAGCTTCAAGCACGACTGGGAGAAGCCCTACCTGGAGGGCACCACCAACTACATCTTCCGCAACACCTTCCAGGACATCGAGCAGGTCGTCGAGCGCCTGGGCAAGGGGCACGGCACGCGCTTCGAGTTCGAGTGCTACGACGTCGGCCATCTCTACAACTTGGCGCACATGCTGGACCGCAAGGTGGTGGAGCCGCCGCTCTTCGCGCAGACGATCTTCGGCATCCTGGGCGGCATCGGCGCCGAGCCGCGCAATCTGATGTTCATGAAGGAGACGGCGGACCGGCTGTTCGGCGACGCCTACGTGTGGTCCGTGCTGGCCGCCGGCCGGCACCAGATGCCCTTCACCACCATGGCCGGGATGCTGGGCGGCAACGTCCGCGTCGGGCTGGAAGACAGCCTGTGGCTCGGCAAGGGCGTGGCGGCCAAGTCCAACGCCGAGCAGGTGTCCAAGATACGCCGCATCCTGGAGGAGCTGAGCCTGGAAATCGCATCGCCCACCGAGGCGCGGGCGATGCTCGCGCTGAAGGGCGGCGACGCGGTCGGGTTCTAGCTTCCCGGCCGCGCCGCTGCTCAGGCCTCAGCGCATCGCGGCGATGTCGATAACCTCGGCGCCGCCGGGCAGTCCGGACACGGCGCCGAGCGCGGTGGCGCGGCCCGATTGCAGGTCCACGTCATGCAACGTGCGCTCGGCCAGGAGGAAGCCCCGGTTGTTGCCCTGGCCGTCCGCCAGGATGTCGAAGGCGGGGCCGACCGGCAGGCTCTTCGCCACCTCGCCGCGCGGCGTCTGCACGCCGTCGTTCGGTGGCGCCTGGAGGTTGAGGGTGCGGGTGAGCGAGTCGATGGTCAGCAGCGCCGTCTGCTGCGCGCCCGCGGCGCTGTTGGTGTAGGCGCCGGCCGTCACGCGCGGCGCGGTCTCGGCCCAGGGCGTGCCCGCCGCGTACTTGAGCTGCCCGTCCTTGGCGGCCTCCCCGGTTTGGACGTTCACGCGCAGGCTCGTGCCGTTCATGCCCATGACCCGCAGCCGGTCGGCCACCGGGTTGAAGTCCACCACGGCGCGACCGCCGCTCTCGAAACGCTCGTTGAGCTGGCTGACCCGGGTGGCGGCGCCGGTGGCGGAGTCGATGGTCACGATCTGCCCGGAGTCGGTCAGGCCGTACAGCTTGCCGTCGGCGGGGCGCACGTCGATGCCGACCAGCTTGCCGGCGGCGCCACTGACGCGGACGGGCGCCGAGGCGCGGCGCGTCTCGGTGTCGATGCTGACGAGCTGGTTGTCAGCGGTCAGACCGATCAGCGTCGCCGCGTCGGAGGCGGAAGCTGTTGCGGCGAGGGCGCCGCCGAGAAGCAGGGCGCGGAAGGCGCGAGGCATGCGATCGGGTCTCCGTGACTGGCGCGGAAACCGGAACGGCTCCGCTTTCCCAGTTACGTTTCGGCAAGCGGAATGGATGCGGCCGAGGAAGTCACGATAACGAAACTATGATCCGCTGGCGGCGCTCAGCCGGCCGATGAAGAGGATCTGTCCCGTCGGGCGGCCGGTGGGCGATCCGCCGGGCGGTTCCAGCGTGATCTCGATCAGCATGCCGGGCGACGGCCGGATGGCTGTGGTGGACACGCTGTACTGCCCGGCTTCGGGCGCGATCAAGCCGAGCGAGGTCGGCGCGGTCGCGCCCTGCGGCAACGCCCAGAGCTGCATCACGCGGTCCGGCGGCACTGGTTGGCGGTTGACGGCCGCCAAGCGCAGCGCGCCGCCGCGGTCGGCCTCCACAAGCCAAGCCGGCTGGTCCCGGTTGGTGAGGAGCACCGTCATCAACGGTGCCTCCGGCGCCGGGCGCAGCAGCAGCAGCGCGGCGAGGCCGGCCGCGACCGCGCTGGAACCGAGCGCCAGCCAGCGCCAAGGGTTGGGCCGCCAGTGGTCGAAGCGCCAGCGCTCGAAGCCTTGCCGCTGCGGGGCCGCGCGCGCGCCGGGCAGCGCCGCCTCGATCCGCGCCCAAAGATCGGGCGGCGGCGCTTCTTCCGGTGCGAAGGAGGTGAGCGGCGCGAACGCGGCCTCCCACCACGCCACCGCCCCGCGCAGTTCGGCATCGCCGGCGAGCGCGCGTTCCACCTCCCGCGCCGCGCCGGCTTCCAGCGTGCCGAGCACGTACTCGCCGGCCAGGGCGTCCCGCTCCTCCGGGGTCATGACATGCAGTCCCGGAGTTGCAGGAGGCCGCGGCGTATCCACGCCTTGACGGTGCCGAGCGGCAGGCTGAGGCGGGCCGCGACTTGGCTGTGCGACAGGCCATGGATGAAGGCGAGCAGGATGCCGTGCCGGTTCTTCTCCTCCAGTCCTTCGAGGCACTCGCGCAGCTTGCGCCCGTCGGCGCTCGCGGAAACGCGCTCCAGCGCTTCGGGCGCGACCGCGGCATCGCCTAGCGCGGGGTCGTTGCTCGGCAGTTCGCGGCCCCGGAGGCGCGCTTGGTCGAGCGCCGCGTGGCGCACGATGCCGGCCAACCAAGCCGCGGGCGCGCCGCGCGTGGGATCGTACTGCGAAGCGCGCTGGCTTATCCGCAGGAAGGCGTCCTGCAACGCGTCCGCGGCGGCATCGCGGTCGCGCAGGATGGCGTTTGCCAAGCCGAACAGCCGCGCCGATTGGGCTTCGTAGACGCGGCGCAGCGCCCCGCGGTCGCCGGCCGCCACGGCGCCGAGGAGGCGCGCCAAGTCCGGTTCTGCCGCCATCCTCACTGCCCGAACATGCGGAACAAACGCTGGAGCAGCTCCCGCCCCTCGAACGCCGGCGGCTCGACCGGCCCCGCCGAGCCGGGCGGCGCTTCCCGGCGCAGCCGGTCCAGCGCCTCCGCGGTGCGGGCGAGCGGCAACTCCACCGGCTCGGCGTTGGTTCCGGCCAAGCCCTGCATGCGGACCAGCGCGCGCTCGGCGGACGGCAGCTCCGCTTCGGCCCGTGCCAAGTCCTCGGCGCGCGGCGCGCAGACCAGAGAGCGGCCTTCCAGCTCGCAGGGCATCTCGAACAGGCGGTTGGGCGGGAAGCGGAGCTGCGCCGTGCCGGAAAGCGCCAGCAACCCGCGCGCGGCGCCTTCGAACGTCAGCGCGCGCGCGGTGACGGCGGGCACCAGCCGGCCGCCGCGCTCCACCACCTCCAGCGCCAGGGCGGGGCGCCCGGGTTCGCTGCGCTCCACCGGCCGCGCGTGCAGCATCTGGCAGGCGGTGCGGTCCGTCATGCGGTCCGTGGCGCAGGACAGGCGCCACGTGCCGACGCCCGCGTCCGTCTGCGCGGCGGCGGGGAAGGGCAAGAGCAGGGCGAGCAGGGTTGCGGTGCGGCGCATGGCACGGATCATTAGGCGATCGTGGAGGATCAAGAAATGGCAAGCGCGCGACTGCCGGACGGGACGGAGGTGCCGGCGCTGGGCCAGGGTACCTGGCGCATGGGTGAGCGCGGCGCGGACCGGCGGGCCGAAGCGGCGGCGCTGCGCCTCGGCATGGACCTCGGCATGACGCTGATCGACACGGCCGAGATGTACGCGGAGGGCGGCGCCGAGGAGGTGGTGGCGGAGGCGATCGCGGGCCGGCGCGACGAAGCGTTCCTCGTTTCCAAGGTGTACCCGCAGAACGCCGGCGGGCGCCGCCTCGAGGCGGCCTGCGAGTGCAGCCTGAAGCGGCTCCGGACTGACACGATCGACCTTTATCTCCTGCATTGGCGCGGCGGCATCCCCCTGGCCGATACGGTCCAAGGCTTCGAGCGGATGCGCGGGGCCGGAAAGATTCGTCGCTGGGGCGTTTCGAACCTCGACGTGGACGACCTGGAGGAACTGGGGGCGGCCTTGGCCGACTGCGCCGCCGACCAGGTGCTCTACAGCCTGGAGAACCGCGGCATCGAGCACGACTTGCTGCCGTTCTGCCGGCAGAGGGGGATGCCCGTGATGGCCTATTCCCCGGTCGGCCAGGGCGGAGCGCTGCTCCGGCAGCCGACGCTGCGCGCGGTTGCGACACGGCACGGCGCGACCCCGGCGCAGGTGGCGATCGCCTGGACCCTGCGAGCGCCGGGCGTGGTCAGCATCCCGAAGGCGTCGGACCCGGAGCATGTGCGTCTGAACGCGGCGGCGCGCGACCTGACTCTGACCGAGGCGGACTTGGCGGAACTGGACGCCGCCTTCCCGCCGCCGAAGCGGAAGCAGCGCCTCGCCATGTTATGAGGGCGCCTCAGGCAAAGGCTCGTTCAGCGCCCCGAGGTGGAGCCGCCGCACCGCGCCGGCCACCGCCGCGTCGAGCCCTGGCCGGGCGTAGAACACGCCGCGCACGTGCAGGCAGGCGGCGATCGCGCGGGTGAAGTCGGCGGCCAGCGCCGCGTCCGGCGGCGGCCCTTCGGTCCAGAACGCGTCCGCCTCGCCGCGCCAGATCAGCCCCGGCACGTCGTAGATCGCCTGCCCCAGGACCCGCGTGGCGCGGCCGAGCTGGATGGCGCGGAGTCCGAGCGTGCTGTTCACCGTGACCACGCCGCGGCAGGCGCCGATGGCCTCGTCCGCCGGCAACGCGCCGGCCAACGCGTGGACGCGCGGCGCGACGCCGGCCGCGGCGGCGATGCGGCCGATCCGGCTCCGCCAACGCTTCAGCCCGGGATCGAGGGGGTGCAGCTTCACCAGCAATTGCGCGTCCGCGGGCGCGGCGCGGGCGAAGCTCGCCACGGTTTCAGCGATGGCCGTGTCGTTGTCGGGGAAGCGCGAGTAGGCGCGGATCGAGTAATCCGTCTCCATCTGCATGGCGAAGAGGAAGAGCGGCGCCCCTCCGCCGCGCAACGCGGCGACCAGGGCCGCGTCGCGCCGCGTTTCCGCTGCGCGGCGCAGCAGGCGCCAGCCCGTGCCGAGGTAGGCGGGCACGGGGTGGTGCAGCAGGAAACGCCGGTAGTGGCGGAACGGCCAGGGCGCCAGCGAGGCGAGGTGGTAGCCCATGTCCCACCGCGCCTGGGCCGCGAAGTCGTCGGCATGGCGCGGCGCGAAGTCCGGTTCCGGGCAGCGCGCGGCCAGGGCGCGGATGGCCGCCGGATCGCGCGGGAAGCGGCTCTCGGCGCCCATGCCGTCGCGCTCCAGCACGACCCAGTCCGGCCGCAGGTAGCCGAAATCCGTGACTGCGACCGCGACGCCGCGCCCGCGCGCCTCCGCGATGGCGGCGCGGTGCAGCGGCCGCTGCTCGCCTAGCAGGACCATGTCGCTGATCGCGTGCCGGTCGAGGAAGGCGCCCACGAAGGCGGGCCAGTCCTCCGCACGTCCGCGGTAGTCCATCGCGCCGGGGCCGCGCCAGAAGAGCTTGTCGCCCAAGCAGAGATTGATGCGGTGCGCGGCATGGCCGAGCGCGCGGAGCCCGGCGGCGACCTCGGAGAAGAACGGGCTGATCGGGCCTTGGAGCAACAGGAAGCGGCGCGGCGCGGGCGGCATCGCGGCCTTTCAAGCACGCGGCGGCAGCGGCGCGCCATAGAGCCGCCAGCGCCCCGTCACCGGCGCGGGCAGCCGCGCCATCGTGCGGAGCATCGGCGCGTTGTCGTCCAGTATCCAAGAGACTTCCACCGCCTCCCACCTGCGTGCGGCGGCGATGCCGATGGCGCGGTCCAGCAGCGCGCCGGCCGCCATGGCCGAGACGGGATGGTGCCGGAAGCGGCGGATCGTGCCGAGCATAGGGACGCGCGCCGATCGCCCGCGCCCTCCCAGCACCCGCGCCACGCGCCACCAGCCGAAGGGGAGCAAGCGACCGCCCAGGCCTTCCGTCGCTTCGTCCAAGTTGGGGACGAGCGAGAGCACGCCCATGGGCTCGCCTCGCCACTCCGCGAACAGGATCGCACCGGCGCGCAGCAGAGGGCGCATGACGCGCGCGATGGTGGCGGCCTCGGCCTCGGCCACCGACACGGCGCCCCAGTTGTCGGCCCAGGCGTCGTTGTAAAGGGCCGTCACCAAGCGGATCTCGTCGGCGAAGCGGCGCGGGTCGAGCGGGCGCACGCGCAGGTCCGCGGCGCCAGGCCAGCGCGCCAGCAGCGCTGCGAAGCGGGCGCGGTGCCGCTCTTCGGCCACGGTGAGCGTGCAGGCGAGGACGTCGCGCTCCGGCACCAGCCCCGCGCCTTCCAGCATGGCCGGCAGCCACTCGGGCGTGCGCGGCATCCGGACCATGCCGGGGCGGCCGAAGCCCTCCACGAGCGCGCCGGTCTCGTGGTTGATCGTGAGGCTGAGCGGCCCGCGCAGCCGTCGCGCGCCCTGCGCGGAGAGCCATTCGCCGGCCGCGCGCAGCAGCGCCGCCAGCGCCGCCGGATCGCGTTCCAGCGCCAGGAAGCCGAAGGTGCCGATGCCGTCCGGCGCGGCCTCGCGTTGCCGGCCGGCCGCGATGCGCCCCACGCAGCGGCCGTCCCGCCAGGCGAGGAAGCGCGCCGCCGCGTGGTCCCGAAGCACGCCGTTGCGCCGCGGGTCGAAGAAGCGCCGCGTGTCGAACTCGAGCGGCACGGACCAGCCCGCCGCCTCGCCGCCGAGCGCCGCTGGAATCCGGAGGAAGGCCGTTTCGTCCGCGCGGGAGGAGACCGGCCGGACTTCGAGCGGCAGCGTCAGCCGGCCCGCAACCGCGGCAGGCATGCGTCGCGCGCCGCGGCCAGGGCCGCGACACTGCGCTCGATGTCCTCCGCCGTGTGCTCGGCCGACAGGAAGAAGCGCAGCCGGGCCGAGCGTTCCGGCACCACGGGGAACAGGATAGGTTGCACGTTCACGCCCGCCTCGAACAGCGCCGCCGCGACGCGGGCCGCCGCCACGGAGCTGCCGAGGACCACCGGCACGATCCCGAGGCCGGCGGAGCGCCCGGTGTCGAAGCCCGCCTCGCGCGCCCGGCGGAGAAACAGGGCGGCGTTCGCTTGCAAGCTCGCCACGCGCCGGGGCTCGGCGCGCAGAATGCGGAGCGACTCCAGCGCGGCGGCCGCCAGAGGCGGCGCCAGCCCGACCGAGTAGACGAAGCCCGGCGCCGAGTGCCGCAGCAGGTCCACCAGCGTGCGCTTGCTGGCCACGTAGCCGCCGCAGGCCGAGAGCGTCTTGGACAGCGTGCCCATCCAGATGTCCACGCCGGCGGGATCGACGCCGCGGTGCTCGGCCACGCCCCGCCCGGTGGCGCCCAGCACGCCGAGGGCGTGCGCCTCGTCCACCATCAGCAGCGCATCGTGGCGCCGCGACATGGAAACGAAGCGCGCGACGTCGGGCACGTCGCCGTCCATGCTGTAGTGGCCTTCGACCACTATGAGGGCGCGGCCGTGTCGGCGGCGCTGGGTCGCCAGCTCGCGCTCCGCGGCATCGGCGTCGTTGTGCGGGAATGCGATGCGCCGCGCGCCGGAGAGCCGCGCGCCTTCCACCACCGAGTTGTGTATCAGGGCGTCGTGCAGGATCAGGTCGCGCTGCCCCAGCAGGTGGCCGATGACGGTCACGTTGGTGGCGTGACCGCTGACGAAGGCGATGCATGCCTCAGCGCCGTGGAGGTCCGCCAGCGCCGCTTCCAGAGCCGCGTGGACCGGCCTCTCTCCGGAAGCGAGGCGGGAGGCGGACGCGGACACGCCGTGCAGGTCTATCGCCGCTTTGGCCGCCGCCGCGACGCGCGGATCGCCGTTCAGCCCGAGGTAGTTGTAGGACGCGAAATTCAGGAACTCGCGCCCGCCGATGGCCGTGCGGGCGCCGGCCACGCCCTCGTGCGGCCGGAAGAATGGGCTTTCCAACCCGAGGGCCGCGCCTGCTTCGCGGACCATCCCGATGTCGGCGGCTCCGGGGAGGGTGGACAGGTCCCGTCCGGTCCCGGCGTCGGGCGCCGCCGTTTCCGCGCCGCGCCGCTTGGCCAGGCGGTGCAGCAGCGCGGCGCGGGACTCGGCGGACAGGCCGAAGGGCTGCGTCACGCCGCGGCGCCCATGGTGTCGTCGGCCGCGTCGTTGCCGGATGCCGGAGGCGGCTCGTGCGCCGCGAGCAGCGCGGCGGCCTCGGCTTCGGCGGGCGCCGCCCGCACCGCTTCGGCGATGCGCCGCGCCAGCCTTTCGAGAGTGAGGGTTTCGGAAACGGCCGCGAGCGGGACCGGCGTGCCGAGCCGGGCTTCCAGCGCCGCGCGCAGCTCCATCCCGCCGAGGCTGTCGAGACCGAGGCTGGCGAGCGGCGCTTCCGCCGCGACCGCGCTGCCCGGCAGGCGCAGGATGCGCGCCAGCTCCGCCGCGAGGGTCGCGCGCAGGAGGTCCAGCGCCTCGTCGAGCGAGGCGTCACGCACCCGCGCGCGCAGGTCTTCCATCGCCGGCATCGCGGCGCCGCGCACCGCTTCGAAGCACGGTTCGGCCAGCACGGGCAGCACCGCGCCGGCCTCGCCCCAAGCCATGCGGGCGAGGCCGGCGCAAGTCATACCAGCTGCCCTGATCGCTGACTCGCCTGTGATCCCGCCGTGGCATCGGGCGTGATTCGCTCATCCCGGCGCTCGATTCGTGGAGGCGGGGAATGGCGGCGGTGGCGGTCACGCGACGGGATCTGTCGGCACCCGAGCTGCGGCGGGAGGCGGCCCGGAGCCGGGACCCGCGGGCGGCGCGGCGGATGCTGGCGATCGCGCTGGTGCTGGAGGGGCGAACGCGGACCGAGGCGGCCGAAACCTGCGGGATGGACCGGCAGACCTTGCGGGACTGGGTGCACCGCTACAACGACGAGGGCCTCACCGGGCTGTTGAACCGGTCCGCCCCGGGTCCGGCGGCCCGGCTCTCGGCGGAGCAGGAGGCCGAACTGGCCCGCTGGATCGAGGAGGGGCCGGATCCGGCGCGCGACGGCGTCGTGCGCTGGCGCTGCAAGGACCTGCAGGCTCGCATCGAGCGCGCGTTCGGGGTCCGCTTCCACGAGCGCACCGTCGGCAAGCTGCTTCGCAAGCTCCGCTTCCGGCGCCTCTCCGTGCGGCCGCAGCACCCCGAGAGCGACGTCGCTGCCCAGGCGGCGTTTAAGGGGGCTTCTGCGAGCTGGTGAAGGCTGTCCTGCCGCCACTCGCGCCCGGGACGCCGATCGAGATCTGGTTCGCCGACGAAGCCCGCGTCGGCCAGCAGGGCACGCTGACCCGCGTCTGGGCCAAGCGGGGCTCGCGCCCGCGCGCGCCGCGCGACCGGCGCTACACCTCGGCCTGGCTGTTCGGCGCGGTCTGCCCCGAGCGCCGTCTCGGCGCCGCCGTGGTCATGCCGGAGGCGAACACCGAGGCCATGCAGGCGCACCTGGCCGAGATCAGCCGCGGCGTCGCTCGCGGTGCGCACGCCGTCCTCGTGCTCGACGGTGCCGCTTGGCACACCACCCCGAAGCTGCAGGTGCCCGCGAACATCAGCCTGTTGCCGCTGCCCCGCTACGCGCCGGAGCTCAACCCGGTGGAGCTGATCTGGGAGTTCCTCCGGGCCAACTTCCTGAGCCATCGCGTGTGGGACAGCTACGGGGCGATCGTCGATGCGTGCTGCCAGGCCTGGACCGCGCTGATGCGCATGCCCGGGCAGATCGCCTCCATCACCACCCGGCCCTGGGCACAGGTCAAAGTCTAGGGCGACTGGTATCAGTCGTCCGAACCGCCCTTCGTCTGGTCGGAAACGCCGGGCGGGTCGGGGTAAAGGTCGGACGGCACCTTGGCGTCCGGATTGGCCGTGGTGCCGCCCTTCTGCACCCGCTCCCGCGTGGTCTTGGACGCGGGATCGGCGCTGTTCATCCGCTCGCCCGCGCCGGCGGGGGGCCGTGGCT
>CADCTL010000260.1 GCA_902805625.1 uncultured Acetobacteraceae bacterium | reverse complement strand
GCGCCTCCAGCCGTCGCGCTTCAGCCAGTTCAGGAACACCGTTTCGTACCATTCGCGTACGGCGGGCTGGTCCGTGGCTTCCGCGACCCGCTCCGCGACGCTCTCGCGGGCGGAGGCGATCCGGTATGTCGAAAGCTTGCCGCCGCGCCCGTGATAGGTGAGCGGCAGTTCCTCGTGCACGTTCAGGTAGGCGGCGGGTTTGCGCATCTGGACCACCCAGGCGTCATGATCGCCTCATTTCCCGCTCCGGGAAACAGGAATCCGACGCGAGCGACGAGGGCGCCGTCTCAATCGTCAAAAGCTGTGTCGTCCGGCTCGACCGCCGGGACTGGGTGCGGCGACCCGACCTGCCGATCATGCGGCGGGTGATCGCGGATCTCGGGGCGCGCGCGGGGTGGCACGGCCGCGGCCCAGCAAGGCGGCGGTGACCCGCGTCCCCCGGATCGGGAGGCGGCTGGGCCAGTCGGCGATGGCCGCGCCCGAGCGTCCCACCCGCGCATGCCCCGATGATCTCATGCGACCTCGGCGCACAGCCGATCGGCACCCATGGCGGACAGACATCCGACTCGAGTTGGGTTCGACCGCCGCTGCGGCCGGATCAGCCAGCGACGACTGCCGCAGCCGTTCCCGTCAGGACACCGTGCCGTAAGGGTCGATCTAGGCTGGTGACGGCCAGCGGCACCATCGCGCTCTAGCCGTCCCGACTTCGGCTGAGCTGCCCCACAGCCTCGGCGCCCAACGCCGATGCTCGGAGTGCAGGGACGCTGGGCCTGCGTTAACGACTTCGGAACGAAATGGTGGCCGGTTCAGTTCCGTGACGCCGGCTCGGCCCCTGCACGCCGGCCTTCTCCGTAGCCAGGCCCAATGGCGCCAAGCACGCACGGCGGTCCTGGCCTCCGGACGTGGCGCCCGTTCACAACTTGCCTTGGCATGGACGTCAGAGCAGAAGACGCGCGCCCATGCGAAACTGAACCGCCTCCCGGACCAGCTGCCAGGGTGAAACCGATGCGCGCCGAGCCAGCCGACGGCCGTCCGAATGAGCGATGAAGCGGCGGTCCGGACCGAGCGGGTGAGGTCTGCGTTCGAACAAATCCCGGCCGCCGCCGCCGTGACCGTCGTGAACGCCGTGCTCATGGCCGCGGTGCTCGTGGCGGCCGAGCAGGACCGCCGGGCCTACGCCTGGCTCGCGGCCGTCGTGCTCGTCGCGGCGGCCCGCCTCGCGCTCTGGCGGGCGTTCCGACGCGCCACGCAGGGGCACGCGCAGCATCCCCGCTGGTCGCTGGGGAGCGCGTGCGGGGCCTTCGCCGCCGGGCTGGTGTGGGGCGGGGGCTCGGTCCTGCTGTTCCCGCAGTCCGAGACCTACCAGCTGTTCTGGGCCTTCCTGATCGGCGGCATGTGCGCCGGCGCCGCCGCGCTGCACCACGCCCACCTCCCGACGGCCCTAGCCTTCATCGTGCCCGCTTGCCTCCCTTTGGCCCTGCGGTTCGCCCTGGAGGCCTCGACGCAGCGCGCCGCCGCCGCCGCCATGATCGCGGTGTTCCTCGCGGCGCTGGCCGTGACCGGCCGGCGCTCGAGCCGGTCTTTCGGGGAGATGGTTCGCCTGCGCCTCGACTTGGCGCGGCGCACGCGCGAGCTGGACGCCGCCAACGCGGAGTTGCGGGCGGAGATGGCCCAACGCCGCACCACCGAGGCGAGCCTCCGCCACGCGCAGAAGATGGAGGCGGTTGGGCAACTGACCGGCGGCATCGCGCACGACTTCAACAACCTGCTGACCGCGGTGCTCGGCAGCCTGGCGCTGCTCCGCAAGCGCCTCCCGGCGGGCGACCCGAAGGTCGCGCGCCTGCTCGAAAACGCCTTCCAGGGCGCCGAGAGGGGCGCGGCCCTGACGCAGCGCCTGCTCGCGTTCGGCCGCCGCCAGGCGCTCACGCCGGAGGTGGTGGACCTGCCGGGCCTGGTCCGCGGCATGGGGGCGCTGTTGCGCGGCTCCCTCGGCGGGAGGGTGCGGGTCTCGATGCGCTTCCCGGAGGACCTTCCCCCCGTCGAGGTCGACGCCAACCAGCTGGAGCTGGCTTTGCTGAACCTCGCCGTGAACGCGCGGGACGCCATGCCAGGCGGCGGCGAGATCGCCATCGCCGCGCGGGAGGAGGACGTGCGCACGAGGAACGCGGACGCGCTTCCGGCGGGCCGCTACGTGGTGCTCACGGTGGCGGACACCGGGGAGGGCATGGACGAAACCACGCTCGCGCAGGCCATGGAGCCGTTCTTCACCACCAAGGGCGTGGGCAAGGGCACCGGGCTGGGCCTCTCGATGGTGCACGGCTTGGCCGCGCAATCGGGCGGGCGGTTCCTCCTCCGCAGCCGGAAGGGCACGGGGACGGAGGCCGAGCTTTGGCTGCCCCGCGCCGAGGTCGCGGCTGCCGACCGGGCCGCGCCCCGACCCGAGCCCCCTTCGGCGAAGCCGCGCGGACGCCGGACCGTGATGGTGGTGGACGACGACCCGCTCGTCCTTGCGAGCGCGGCGGCGATGCTGGATGATCTTGGACATACCGCGCTCGAAGCCGGATCCGGCAGTGAGGCCCTGGAGCTCCTGCGTGCGGGTGCGCAGGTCGACCTCGTCATCACCGACTACGCCATGCCGGGCATGACCGGACTCCAGCTCGCCGAGGAGCTGCATCGGCTCCGGCCCCGGTTGGCGGTCCTGCTCGCCACCGGCTACGCCGAGCTGCAAGGCGCGGCCGCCTCCGGGCTCGTGCGGCTGGCGAAGCCGTTCGCCCAGGAGGCGCTGGCGGAGGCAATGGAGCGGTGTTCCGCCGCGTCGGCTTCGTCGAGGTGAACCGGACGTCGCCTGGTTCGTGAACCGGAGCATCCTTGGGGGACGGCCCCGACCGCGGGCTCGGACGCGCGTTCCTCCCGGTCGACGGCTCTCCCATGGTCGCCCGACACCGCGAACGGCCGCGTGTGTCGCGCCAAGCGCACGGCCATACCTGCTCGCGCGGGATCAGGACGCTTCGGCTCGGGGCGCCTTCCACGCGGCGACCGTGCGTTCCGATTCGGTGGGCATGGGCTTGTGCAGGAGGTAGAGGCCGAGCGTGTCGAGCCCGAGCTTGCGCACGCTCCGCGCGGAGCCGAGCAGCGCCGTGTCATACCAGCAGTCGCTGATCCACAGCTTGGTCGTGACGAACACCTCGCCGCGATCGCCTCCATTCTGGCGGACCGCTTCTCCGACCTGCGCCTCGTTGCCGTCGGCGGCTGCCGTGTCGATCAATCGGTATCCGGTGGCGAGCGCCATCGACACCGCCTGCAGCGTCTCCTCGGGACCGCTCCGGTGGACTCCGAGGCCAAGCGGCGGCGTCTCGACGCCGTTACCGAGGGTGAGCTTCGCCAAGTCGGTGGTCACGATGGTGTCTCCCTGATCTTCGAGGAAGGTCAGCACTCCGCCCGCTGTTTGGCGGGGCCGATCCGAACCGCGGCCGCCCGTCGCCTCAGCGGCCGGGGCGGCCCGGCCACGTAGCCCGACCCTTGTTGCGCACCGGCGCGGCTCCCTTGCACGCTTCTCCGGCCGGGCCAGCCCCGGTCAAGAAGCATCGGGAGACCGTCCATGCACCGCCGCCTCGTCCTGGGCGCCGCCGCCGCGCCGGCCGCGCTCGCCGCCCCCGCCCTCGCGCAGACCCACAACCCGGAGATCCGCTGGCGCCTGACCAGCAGCTTCCCCCGCAACATCGACATCATCTTCGGCGGGGCGGAGAACATGGCCAGGCGCGTGGCGCTGCTGACCGACAACAGGTTCCAGATCCGCTGCTTCCCGGCCGGCGAGATCGTGCCGGGGTTCCAGGTGCTGGACGCGGTGCAGGCCGGCACCCTCGAATGCGGCCAGACCTCCACCCTGTTCTACACCGGCAAGGAGCCCTCCTTCGCCTTCTTCTCCAACCTGCCCTTCGGCCTCACCACCCGGCAGATGACCGCCTGGATGCGGCACGGCGGCGGCAAGGAGGCGGCCGCCGAGCTCTACGCCGACTACAGCATCGTCGGCCTGGCCGCGGGCGACACCGGCGTGCAGATGGGCGGCTGGTTCCGCCGCGAGGTGAAGAGCGTCGCCGACCTCCAGGGGCTCAAGTTCCGCGTGTCCGGCTACGCCGGCAACATGTTCCAGCGGATGGGCGCCTCGCCCACCCAGATCGCCCCCGCCGACATCTACCCGGCGCTGGAGCGCGGCGCGATCGACGCCGCCGAGTTCATCGGCCCCTACGACGACGAGAAGCTCGGCTTCGTCCGGGTCGCGCCCTTCTACTACGCGCCGGGCTTCTGGGAGGCGAGCTCGCGCGGCGTGCTGATGGTGAACCGCCGCGCCTGGGACGCGCTGCCGGCGCACTACCGGGCGGCGCTGGAGCTGGGCGCGTCCGACCTCGAGGTCGAGATGCCGTCGCGCTACGACGACCAGAACCCCAAGGCGCTGCGGCGGCTGGTCGCGGCCGGCGCGCAGCTGCGCATCTGGCCGCGGGAGGTGATGCAGGCCGGCTGGCGGGCGGCGCACGAGCTCTACGACGAGACGGCGGCCAAGGACGCGCGGTTCCGCCGCATCTACGAGAACTGGCGCGCCTACCGCGACGAGCAGTACCAGTGGTTCAGGGTGGCGGAGCACACCTACGAAAGCTTCGCCTTCGCCGCGGCCGCGCGGTAGCCGGCCTCGCCGGAGGCCCGCCGCGCCCGGACGGTGCCGCCGGCGCATGGGACACATCGCGCGGCGGAGGCCGCGTCGGCTTAGGATCGCCCGTCGCGGGCGGGAATGGAGAGGAGACGACATGAAACGCCGAGACGCCCTGAAGGCCGCCGCGGCGGGACCGCTGCTGGCCGCCGTGCCCGCCGCCGCCCCGCGCGCCCAGGAGTTCACCCAGACGATCCGCGTCGTCGTGCCCAACGCGCCGGGCGGCACCAGCGACATCCTCGCCCGGCTGATCGCGCCGCCGCTGGGCCGCGCGCTCGGGCAGTCGGTGGTGGTCGAGAACCGGGCCGGCGCCGGCGGCAACATCGGCGCGGACGCCGTGGCCAAGAGCCGGCCCGACGGCCACACCATGCTGGTGCTCGACGTCTCCGTGCTGGCCACCAACCCCTTCCTGTTCCAGCGGCTGCCCTTCGACGTCGGGCGCGACCTGGCGCCGGTGACGATGCTGATCTACGCGCCCTACATCCTGGCGGTGAACAACGCCCTGCCGGTGCGCGACGCCGGGGAGCTGGTGGCCTACGCGCGGCAGAACCCCGGCAGGCTGAACGCCGCCAACGCCGGGGCGGGCACGCTGACGCACATCGTGGCGCTGTCGCTCGCCGCCGCCTGGGGCACGGAGATGAACTCGGTCCCCTACCGCGGCGGCGCGCCCGCGCTGCTCGCCCTGGTCTCGAACGAGGCCAACCTGACCATGCAGGGCGCCACCCAGTCGCAGCCCTACGTCGTCAGCGGCCAGATGCGCGGCATCGCCGTCACCGGCCCGCGCCGCCTCGCCGCCCTGCCCGACCTGCCGACCTTCCGGGAGCTGGGGTGGGCCGAGCCGGACGCGGGCACCTGGCAGGGGCTGCTCGTGCAGGGCGGCACGCCGCCGGCGACGGTCGCGCGCCTGGAGCGGGAGGTGAAGGCGGTGCTGGAGGAGCCGGCGGTCGCGGCGCGCATCGCGGAGCTCGGCGGCGAGGTGCGCGCCGAGGGCGCCGCCGCCTTCCGCGAGCTGTTGGCGCGCCAGACCGAGGCCTACGGGCGCGTCATCCGCGCCAACGACATCCGGGCGGACCAGTGACAATGACGCGGCAGGTGGTCGCGCGCCGAGGTCCCAGCTAGGATGAAGGGGCGCCCGATGGCCCTGGTGTCATTAGCTGTCTGGTGGCGAGACGTCCTTGGCGGCCTCGACGATCAAGCGCGCCCTTTCGATGTCGGCCGGGCCTGCGCGGCCGTGCGGCTTCTGATTGGCCAGCTTGCGGCGCGCCGACCTTGTTGCATGGGTCAGCAGTTTGGGCACATCGAACCTTACCCATGGTCCGGGTCACGCGATGCGGACGTACTCCGGGCGTCCGAGGTCGAGCATGCGGTTCAGCACACCGGCGGCGATGGCCACCTCGGTCGCCTGCCGCCCGTCCGTCCGGGAGCGCAGCCCGTCGCCGATGACGCGTTTCCATCTGGAGACGTCGGCCTCGACCGGGGCGCGCCA
>CADCTL010000259.1 GCA_902805625.1 uncultured Acetobacteraceae bacterium | reverse complement strand
TCGCCGCCCGGAAGATCGCTGAGCGCTTGGGCCGTCCCCTCGACGACCGGCGGCTCCGGCCGGCGGCCAAGGCGGTGCACCACGGCCTGGGCATGGCTTGGGGGCCGGTCTACTGCCTGCTACGGCGTCGCGGCGGCATGCGCCCCCTCGGCGCGGGGCTGGTGGCGGGGGCCGCCCTGTCGCTCGTGGTCGACACGGGGCTGACGCCGACCCTCGGCCTCAGCGCGCCCAACCGGGACTACCCCGCGGCCACCCACGTCCGCGGTTTCCTCGCCCACCTGGTCTGGGGCGCCGCCGCCGCGCTGGCCGCCGAGGCGGCCTACCGCCTCACGGGCAAGGCGCCCGGGCCGGTTCGGCCGCCGGGCCTCGGCGCGGCCGCGTGAGTGCTGCGGCTGTGGTCCCGGCAGCGCCCCGCGCCAGGGACCCCGCTTCGCGCCCCTGAAGCCGGAGGCGCGCAGTCCCGGGAACCTCTGCCACGCCCGGTCCGCTCCGGCCCGCTGTGCGCCGGAGCAGCGGGTCAGCCCTGCGTGGCGCGCTGCAGCTGCTGCGCTTCCCGGAGGTGCTCCTCCAGCGAGGGCAGGGTCTGCGACGCCCACCGCTTCAGCTGTTCGTCGTCGCCGGACTGCGCGTAGGCGCGGAACAGGTCCACCGCCGCCTGGTGCGACTGGACCTGCTGCTGCGCGTAGAGGCGGTCGAACTCCGCGCCCTGCGCCCCTTGCAGCTGCTGCATCAGCGTCTCGTGCTGCTGGTCCAGGCGGGTCGGCATCTGCTGGGCCGAGACGCCCTGGAGCTGCCCCAGCATGCCTTTCAGTTCGCCCGTGGTCTTCCCGTGGTCGCGGAGCATGCGCTCGGCGAACCGCTTCAGCTGCTCGTTCTGCGCCCGCTGCTCGGCGAGCCGGCTCGCCTCCATCTCGTACAGGTCGCTCGTCGCCGCCACGCGCACGAAGGCGGCTGCGGTGAGCGCGTCGCCGCGGTTCGCGGTGGAGCCCAGGCCCGCCGCGGGCGCCGCCGGGTCGGCCGGGGGCGGGCTGCCGGTCTGCGACTGCGTGCCGAGCGCGCGCTGCTGCTGCGTCTGCGCCAGGGCCGAGGGCGACGCGGCGGTCAGCAGGGCCGCGGCGGCCGCGAGCAGGGCGGCTGGTGTCCTCATTGATCGTCCCTCCCGATGCCGACCCGGACGGCCGGCCTGCCAACGGAACGGGCGCGGGACGGCGGGGTTCGTCGAGCCGGGCCGACGCGCTGCTAGTGTCCTGAACCAGGAGTTCGCATCACTGGCTGGCGGCGTCGGCAGGCGTGTTGCGGAGGCAGAAGCGTTCGACGCTGGCCAGGATGTGATCGGCCGATTTGGTCCAGCGGAAGGGCTTCGGGTCGGCGTTGTGGCGTTCGATGAACGCGGCGATGTCGGCGTTCAGCGAGGCGACGCTCCGGTGGACGCCGCGCCTGATCCGCTTGTCGGTCAGCAGGGCGAAGAAGCGCTCGACCTGGTTGATCCAGCTGGCCGAGGTGGGCGTCAGGTGGACGTGCCAGCGCGGCC
Organism: uncultured Acetobacteraceae bacterium; assembly: GCA_902805625.1. Lineage (GTDB taxonomy): Bacteria > Pseudomonadota > Alphaproteobacteria > Acetobacterales > Acetobacteraceae > Craurococcus. The sequence goes on along the minus strand of CADCTL010000259.1, from coordinate 4,671 downwards.
GCTTGGCCAGCCAATCGCGGACCACTCGGGTCTTGTGGGTGGCGTAGTTGTCCATGACGAGGTGGACGTCGAGGCCGGCGGGCACGGCGGCCTCGATCTCGTCGAGGAAGCGGCGGAACTCGGCCGCCCGGTGGCGCGGGTAGCACTTGCCGATGACGCGCCCCGTGGCGACGTCCAGCGCCGCGAACAGGCTGGTGGTGCCGTGGCGCTGGTAGTCGTGGCTCCGCCGGGCGGGCTGGCCGGGGCGCATGGGCAGCATGGGCTGGCTGCGGTCGAGCGCCTGGATCTGGCTCTTCTCGTCGACGCACAGCACCAGCGCCCGGTCGGGCGGCGCCATGTAGAGGCCGACCACGTCGCGGACCTTGGCCACGAAGTCCGGATCGGTCGAGAGCTTGAAGGTCTCCAGCCGGTGCGGCTGCAGGCCGAAGGCGCGCCAGATGCGCTGCACCGTGGACACCGACAGCCCGCTCGCCCGCGCCATGCCGCGCGAACTCCAGTGCGTGGCGTCCGACGGCGCGCTCTCCAGCGTCCGGACGAGCACCGCCTCCACGCGCTCGTCGCCGACCGTGCGCGGCGCGCCTGAGCGGGGCTCGTCCCGCAGCCCGTCCAAGCGGCGCTCAAGGAAACGGCCGCGCCATTTGCGGACGGTCTGCGGGTCGCAGCCCAACTCGGCCGCGACCTGCTTGTGCTGCGCGCCGGTCGCGCTCGCCAGCACGATCCGAGCCCGCAACGCGAGCGCCTGCGCCGTGTTCCGCCGCGCCGCCAGGCCGCGCAACTCGGCCCGCTCCGCCTCCATTAGTCCGATCTCCGCCTGCCGCCGCTCCGCCATGGCCGACCTCCACGCTCCAACGCCAGCGTGGCAAACCGCGGCGAATCGCGGCAAATGCGAACTTCAGACTCGGGACACTAGACTGGCCGATCGTGGGGAAGTGGTGGAGCCAGGCGGAATCGAACCGCCGACCTCTTGAATGCCATTCAAGCGCTCTCCCAACTGAGCTATGGCCCCGTAAGGATCGTCGGAGAGGCCGCGTGTATAACTGCGGTCCTCCGCAACGGCAAGGCCCGAAAGCCCGGCGGCGGACATCGAGGCCCCGTGGGGAGCTCCGTGGGGAGGTGAGCGCGTGCGAAGATGTCTCGCCCTGGCCTTCGCTCTCTTGCTGGCCGCGGGTCCGGGTGCCGCGGAGGTGGTCGTGCTCAGCGGCGGCGCCATCAAGCCAGGCATCCTGGCCGCCGCGCAGGCATCCCGGCGTGCCTCGGGCGTGGACGTGACAGTCAGGTTCGCCACCGCCCCTGCCATCCGCCGCCGCCTCCAGGAAGGCGAGGCCGCTGACGTGCTGGTCGTGCCGGCGGCGCTGGCCGAGGAACTGGCGCGGGCGGGGGCCGCTGCGGGCTAGGGGCAAGCCCCGGTCGGGCGCGTCGGCGTCGCCGTGCGGCAAGGCGCCGCCCCGCTCGACATCCGCACCGTGGAAGCCTTCCGCCGCGAGGTGATGGGCGCCGACGCGCTGGTCTTCAACACGGCGTCCACCGGCCTTTACCTGGACACGCTGTTCGACCGCATGGGCCTCACCGAGGCCATCGCCCCCGCACCGCGCGCCACCCCACCCGCGAGGCGGTGCTCGAACACCTCCGCCACGTCGAGGGCCGGCAGATCGGGTTCGGCGCCGTCACCGAAACCCTGCTCTACCGCGACAAGCGCGTCGTCTTGGTCGGCCCGCTGCCTGCCGGGATCCAGAACAGCACGCGCTACGCCGCCACCCCCACGGCCCGCGGCGCCGGGCAGGCCGAAGCGTCCGGTTTTCCTGTCCTTTCTCAAGAGCCCGGAAGGGCTGGCGCCTTTCCGCGCGGCAGGCATCGAGGAATAGCGCGGCGGCGGAGGGCCTTCCGCCATCGCGCCCCGGCCAGTAGGTTGCCGCGGCGTTTCCCTCGGCCGAGGAGTCCCGAGCCCATGCGAAAGGTGTTCCCCGACGCGCGCGAGGCCCTAGCCGGCCTGCTCCGCGACGGCATGACCATCATGTCCGGCGGCTTCGGCCTGTGCGGCATCCCGGCCGTGCTGATCGAGGCGGTGCGCGAGAGCGGGGTGAAGGACCTCACCGTGGTTTCCAACAACGCCGGCATCGACGGCGTGGGCTTGGGCGTGCTGCTCGACACCCGCCAGATCCGCAAGATGGTCTCGTCCTATGTGGGCGAGAACGCCACCTTTGCGAAGCAGTACCTCGCCGGCGAGCTGGAGATCGAGTTCAACCCGCAAGGGACGCTCGCCGAGCGCATCCGCGCCGGCGGCGCCGGCATCCCGGCCTTCTTCACCAAGACCGGCGTCGGCACCGAGGTGGCGAAGGGCAAACCCACCCAGGAGTTCGACGGCGAAACCTTCGTGATGGAGCGCGGCATCGTCGCCGACCTCGCGCTCGTCCACGCCTACATGGCCGACCACGAGGGCAACTTGGCCTACCGCCGCACCGCCCGGAACTTCAACCCGATCATGGCCACCGCCGCCAAGGTCACGGTCGCCCAGGTGGAGCATCTGGTGCGCCCCGGCGAGATCGACCCGGACCACATCATCACGCCCGGCGTCTTCGTGAAGCGCATGGTCGCGCTGCCCGCGGGCTACGACAAGCGCATCGAGCAGCGCACCGTGCGGAAGCGCGAGCCGGCCGCCGCCGGCGGCGTGGCATAAGGGAGGGAACGCGACATGCCCTGGACCCGCGACGAGATGGCGGCCCGCGCGGCGCGCGAGCTGCAGGACGGCTTCTACGTCAATCTAGGCATCGGCATCCCGACCCTGGTGGCGAACCACGTGCCGCCAGGCATGACCGTGCAGCTCCAGTCGGAGAACGGGATGCTGGGCCTCGGCCCCTTTCCCTACGAGGGGGAGGAGGACCCGGACCTCATCAACGCCGGCAAGCAGACCATCACCGCGCTGCCCACCAGCAGCTACTTCGACAGCGCCCAGAGCTTCGGCATGATCCGCGGCGGCCACATCGACCTGTCCATCCTCGGCGCGCTCCAGGTGGCGCAGAACGGCGACCTCGCCAACTGGATGATCCCGGGCAAGATGGTGAAGGGCATGGGCGGCGCCATGGACCTCGTCGCCGGCGTCAAGCGCGTGGTCGTGCTGATGGAGCACACCGCCGGCGGCAAGCCCAAGCTGCTCAAGCAGTGCTCCCTGCCGCTCACCGGCGCGCGCGTGGTGGACATGGTGATCTCCGAGCTCGGCGTCTTCGCCATCGACAAGAAGGGCGACGGCGGCGTGTCCCTGGTGGAGGCCGCGCCCGGCGTGTCGGTGGACGAGATCAAGGCCAAGACGGAAGCCGACTTCCGCGTCGAAGCGCAACGGGCGGCATGACGCCCGCCGCCGCGCCATGAGCGACGCCGAACGCCCCACCCGCGCCGAAGCCGAGGCCGCCGTCCGCACCCTCCTGCGCTGGGCATGCGACGACCCGGAACGCGAAGGGCTGCGCGACACGCCCAAGCGCGTCGCCGAGGCCTACGAGGAATTCTTCGCCGGCTACGCCGTCGACCCCGTGGAGCTGCTCGCCCGCTCCTTCGAGGAAACGGACGGCTACGACGAGATGGTGGTGCTCCGCGACATCCGCTTCGAGAGCCACTGCGAGCACCACATCGCGCCCATCATCGGCCGCGCCCACATCGCCTACCTCCCGGACAAGCGGGTGGTCGGCATCTCCAAGCTCGCCCGCGTGCTGGAGGCCTTCTCCAAACGCCTCCAGATCCAGGAACGCCTCACCGCCCAGGTGGCGAACAGCATCCAGGACGTGCTGAAGCCCAAGGGCGTCGCGGTCGTGATCGACGCCACGCACCAGTGCATGACCACCCGCGGCGTCCACCGCCCCGGCGTGACCATGGTGACGAGCCACATGCTCGGCGCGTTCCGCACCGACCCCTCCACCCGGCGCGAGTTCCTCGCCATCATCGCCGCCCCGCGCGGCGTGCCGGAGGGTTGAAGGCGCAGCGCGCTCAGTCCGCCGCCTCGGCCTCCACCTCGACGAGGAACCGCGGGTCCGCCAGCCCGGCCACCAGGAGCAGGCTGCTGGCCGGCGCGTGGCCGTCGAAGAAGGCGTCCCGCACCTCGCGCCAGAGCGGGACCATCTCGCGGTCCGTCAGGAACACCGTCACCTTCAGCACGTTCTCCGGCCCCATGCCGTGGGCGGAGAGGATGGCCCGCAGGTTGGCCAACGCCTGCTCCATCTGCGCTTCGCCGTCGTGGTCGAGGTGCCCGTCCGGCGTCAGCCCGACCTGGCCGGAAACCACCACCCGGCGCCCGCCGCCCTCCACCAGGGCCGCGTGCGAGTAGCGCGAGCCGGGCGGGAACACCCCGTCCGGGTTGCTGAAGCTGATCGGCATGTCCTCACTCCTCCAAAGCCGGCGGCAACTCCGGCGGCGGGAGCGGCCCGGCGGCCCCGCCAGGGGGCGTCGCCGGCCCGCTGGGCGCGGCCCCTCCGCCGGACGGCAACTCCTCGCGGCCCACGGGCGGCGCCACCGCCGCCCCTCCGGGCGCGGCCGCGACGAGCCAGCGCCGCAGGTTGCGCCGGAGCTGGAACTCGAACTCCACGTTCAGGTCCTCCATGGCCCGCCGCAGCAGGAGGTCGGCGGCCTGGGGGCGCGTCGCTTCCGCGCCGGAAACGCCGAGCCGCGCCGTCGCTTCCATGAAGCCGG
>CADCTL010000258.1 GCA_902805625.1 uncultured Acetobacteraceae bacterium | reverse complement strand
TTGGTGGGCGCGTCGCCAGAGTGACCAAGCGATGACGTGAGCTGGCTGGATGCGTCGCTGCGCGAGGCGAGTGGCGACGCGTCGAATTTCCTGGACCGACCATTGGACGAGGTCCGGCGTAAGCGCGGCGACGAGGCCCGTCTTCCGGCGCGGGTGTTGAATGTGCTGTGTCGGTTTGGAGCGGGGAGCTTCGAGCTGACGTTATGGCCGACTTTAGTGACGACGCGAAGGGTGGCGGGTATCGCCGGGTAGAGGTTCTGACGGGGCCTGGCCGGCGGCGGAAGTGGTCGGACGACGCGAAGGCGCGGATCGTCGCGGAGACGCTGCAGCTCGGCGCAGTGGTGGCGGAGGTCGCGCGGCGCTGGCAGGTCTGTCCGCAGCAGGTGTTCACGTGGCGGCGGGAGATGCGGAGTGGTGCGGCCGCGCCGCTGGGCTTCGTGCCGATCGTCGCGGAGCCACCGGCCGTCGTGCCCGAGCGGTCAGCCACGCCGTCGGTCGAGGTGCAGCTGGCCGGCGCGGTGCTGCGCATCCCGCCCGGCACCGACGGCGAGTTGCTGACGACAGTGCTGCGGGCGATCCGGGCGTCGGCGACGTGATCGCGCCGTCATCCGGAGCGCGGATCCTGCTGGCGACGCGGCCCGTGGACTTCAGGAAAGGCGCGCACAGCCTGGCTGCACTGGCGGCGGAGGTGCTGGGCGCCGACCCGTTCTCCGGCGCGGTGCTGGTGTTCCGGTCGCGCCGGGCTGATCGGGTGAAGATCCTGGTCTGGGACGGCAGCGGGCTGGTCCTGGTCTGGAAGCAGCTTGAGGGCGGCGCGTTCCGCTGGCCGCCGGTGGTGGACGGCGTGCTGCGGCTGACAGCGGTGGAGTTCGCCGCGCTGTTCGACGGCATCGATTGGCGGCGCGTGCAGGCAATGCGGGAGATTCCCAAACCGAGCGTGCCTGCGTAGAATCGGCACCACGATGCGCGCCGCGGGTGACGACACGCCGAGACTGCCGAAGGATCCCGCGGCCCTGCGCACGCTGTTGCTCGAGACGCTGGCGAGGTGCGACACCCTCAGCGCCGAGCTCGGGAACGTCGCCTCCGAACGCGATGCGCTGGCGGCCCGGAACGAGCGGCTGCAGCACCTTCTGCTGAAGCTGCAGCGCCGGCAGTTCGGGCGGAAGTCGGAGCAACTCCCAGAGGACCAGCTGCTGTTCGCCTTCGAGGAGATCGAGGCGACACTCGCCGCCAACGAGGCCGAGGGGGCCAAGCAATCCCCGGCCCTGCGCGACAGCCGGGCGAAGCGTCGCCGGGCCGGTCGTGGCCGTCTGCCGGCGCACCTGCCGCGCGTCGAGGTCGTGCTGGCGCCCGAGGCGACGGCCTGTCCCTGCTGCCAGGGCCCGCTGGTCGAGATCGGCGTCGATGCCGCGGAGCGGTTGGACGTGATCCCGGCGCGGTTCCGCGTCGTCGTGACGAAGCGCCCGAAGCTCGCCTGCCGGACCTGCTCTGGCGTGGTGCTGCAGGCACCCGCGCCGGCCCGCCTGATCGAGGGCGGCATGCCGACCGAGGCGACGGTCGCCCATGTCCTGGTGTCGCGCTATGCGGATCACCTGCCGCTCTACCGCCAGGCGCAGATCCTGGCGCGGCAGGGCATCGAGATCGGCCGCGAGGTCCTCGCCCACTGGACCGGCACGGCGGCCACGGAGATCGTGCCGGTGGTGCGCCGCATGCAGGAACTCCTGCTGAGATCGCCGCGACTGTTCGCCGACGAGACCACGATGCCGGTGCTCGACCCGGGCCGCGGCCAAACCAAGAAGGGCTTCGCCTGGGCGATCGCGCGCGACGACCGGCCCTGGGGCGGCACCGACCCGCCGGCGGTGGTGTTCCACTACGCGCCGGGGCGAGGTGCGAAGCATCCGAAGGCACTGCTGGCCGGCTACAGCGGCATCCTGCAGTGCGACGGCTACGCCGCCTACAAGAGCTTGGCCGCGGCCGGCGAGGGCATCACCCTGGCGTTCTGCTGGAGTCACGCGAGAAGAGAGTTCATCGAGCTGGCGAAGGGCAAGACCGCGCCGATCGCCACGGAGGCCCTGCGACGCATTGCCGCCCTCTACGCGGTCGAGGCAGAGGTGCGCGGCAAGCCAGCCGAGATCCGCCGCGCCGTCCGCCAGGAGAAGAGCCGTCCTCTCGTCGAGGACCTGTTCGCCTGGCTCTCGGCGCAGCTCGCGCGCCTGCCCAGCGGCAGTCCGACCGCGGGGGCCATCCGCTACACGCTGAACCACCGCGACGGCCTCGTGCGGTTCCTCGACGATGGCCGCATCGAGCTCGACACGAACACGGTGGAGCGCGCCATCCGCCCGCTCTGCCTGAGCCGGAAGAATGCCCTGTTCGCCTCCGGCGACGATGGCGGGGCGCGCTGGGCCGCCCTGGCCTCGCTGGTAGAGACCTGCAAGCTCAACGGTGTCGACCCACAGCGCTATCTCGCCGACCTGCTGACGCGCCTCGTCAACGGATGGCCCAACAGCCGCATCGACGAGCTCATGCCCTGGCACTGCGCATCCGCACCCGTGGCTGAACGTCAAGCCTGATCCCGAAGGGCCTCGCAGCCTCGCTTACGGCAGAAGTGGACCACCCTGGCCGCGTACGAAGAAGCTTACCAAGGCCCTTGGTTACATAGGTTACATATGAAAGCGATTAATGTTTCAGCCACCAAGGCGCGTGGTGTGTGGTCTGCCACGCAGCTAGTGGTTGTTTCAGGACGGAAGTCCAGGATGGAGGACCAGCAGGACTCACCGCCAGTAACGCGGAGAGTGCCGGTAGCTCGATGCCCGGTGCCGTCGCGGATGTGGTGGGAAATGGGGGCGGCGTAGTCTCCGGCTTGTTCAACGAGCCATGACCGGCGTTCGAGCGCCGGCGGAGACCACGCCATGGACGAGGATAGCAGCACTGAAGCGGGCGAGCCCGCGCTGTTCGCCGGGGCGGCCTGGTTCGACCCGATCGAAGCCGGGCTGCGGGAGCGGATCCGCGGCTTCATCGAGGAGCTGGTCGAGCAGGAGCTGACCGGAGCCCTTGGACGCCGGCGCCATGAGCGCGGCAGCGTCGCGGGCCATCGGCACGGCCACCGGGGGCGGCGGCTGACCGGCTCCTTCGGGCCGGTGGAGATCGCCGTGCCGCGGGCACGGCTGCGCGCCGGGGACGGCGCCACGCGCGAATGGCGCAGCGCCGTCCTGCCGCGCTACGCCCGGATGACCCGCCAAGTGGAAGCGCTGATCGCGGGCGCCTACCTGGCCGGCACCAACACGCGCCGGGTCAAACGCGCCCTGGCCGCGCTGTTCCGGGGCGCGGTGGGCAAGGACGTGGTCAGCCGCACCTGGCGCAAGGTGAAGACCGATTGGGAGGCGTGGTGCCGACGCGACTTGGGCGGCGGGGACGTGGTCCGGCTGGTCCTGGACGGGACGGGGCATTGTCACGTTGCCAGGCCATGGCCGGAACGAGTTGGCTGGGCCAAGCTGGCCGGATGACGTCCGAGCCCGCCACCCACCCCGGCTTCCGCTTCCCGGCCGAGATCATCCGCCACGCCACCTGGCTCTACCACCTGTTCGGCCTCAGCCTGCGGGACGTGGAGCTGATCCTGGCCGAGCGGGGCGTGGTGGTCAGCCACGAGAGCATCCGGCGCTGGTGCAACCGATTCGGCGCGGACTTCGCGGCCAGGCTGCGCCGGCGGCGGCCGAGGCCCGGTGACACCTGGCACATGGATGAGGTCTACCTGCGCATCAATGGCGTGCTGCACTACCTCTGGCGCGCGGTGGACCAGCATGGCGTCGTGCTCGACATCCTCGTCCAGGACCGGCGGAACGCCACCGCGGCCAAACGCTTCTTCAGGCGCCTGCTGGCCGGGCTCAAGTACAAGCCGCGCCGCATCGTCACCGACGGCCTGCGCAGCTATGGTGTGGCCCAGCGCGAGGTCCTGCCCGAGGTGCGGCACCGGACGAGCCGCTACTTGAACAACCGTGCCGAGAATTCCCATAGGCCGACGCGGCGCCGCGAGCGACAGATGCAGCGGTTCAAGTCACCGGAGCACGCCCAGCGGTTCCTGTCGTCCCACGCCATGATCTACGGCCACTTCCGTCCGCGGCGGCACCTGATGACCGCCGATCAGTACCGCAGTGCGCGTGACAAGGCCTTCCGGGTCTGGCGGCAGGAGACATGCGTCCAGATGGCAGCGTGACGTCACGCAGGCTCCTCGCGCGGTCAAACTCGCCTGCTCACCAAGCAACGTGACAATGCCCGCGCGGCTGCTCGAGATCGCCGACAAGTGCCCGGTGCATCGCACGCTGCAGGCCGAGGTGCTGATCGAGACCGCCGAGGTGGAGCCGTCCGCGGGGAGCGCCGCACCTCCGGCGGGCCTTCGGCACAACGCGGCGCCGATGGGCGCGGTCGGCCCGGTTCCGTGAGCGCCCGACCGGCGGCGCGACTCGCGGGGCGGGTGGCTCAGAAGCGGCCGTCGTAGGCGCCCCTCTCGATCTCGCAGCCGATGAGGGTGAAGCGGCGCTCCGAGCGCAGGCCGTGTTCGACCGCCTCCCGCAGCTCCGCGCGCGAGCGCGCGGCGAAACCGTCGCCGCCGAAGGCGCGCCCGATCGCGCCGAAGTCGTGCCGGCCGAAATCGACCCCCGCGTTGGGCAACTGGCGGCCGCGCTGCTTCATCTCGATGAGCGCGAGCGAGGCGTCCACGAACACCACCACGACCACGGGCAGGCCGAGCTCCGCCGCGGTCGCCAGCTCGCCCGCCACCATGAGGAGGCCGGCGTCGCCCGAGAACGCTACCACGGGGCGCGCGGGCTCGGCGAGCTTGGCGCCCAGGGCGAGCGGCAGGGCGCACCCCATGGTGCACAGCCCGGTCGATTGCAGGAGCGTGCGCGGCCCGTAGGCGCGCCAGATTTGGCTCAGGAGGATGCGGTGCGCGCCGCTGTCCACGGTGGCGACCGCGTCCTCCGGCAGGAGGCGGCGCACCTCGTCCACCACCGCGGCCGGCCCCCAGGCTTCGGAGGCGTCGAAGGCCTCGGCCAGCGCCGCCTTCGCCCGCGCCACCGCGCCGTCGAGCCACGCCCGGCGCTCGCGCGGTGCCACGCCGGAAGAGATCGCGTCGAGGCCCGAACCGACGTGGCACACGAAGTTGAGCCCGGCCTGGTGCATGTAGTGGGTGTTCGCCGCGGCCGCGACGTCGATGACGCGGGCTTCGTCCGGATCCCAGGCGTCGCGCCAGCCGGCCCGCATTTCAATGGGGTCGTAGCCGGCGCAGACGACGAGGTCGGCCGACCGCGCCAAGGGCAGCAGGTGCCGGTCGGCGAGCGGCGAGAGCCCGGCGCCGCCGAGCGCCAAGGGGTGGTCGTCCCGCACGAGGCCCTTCGCCTTGTAGGTGGCGACGAACGGCACCCCGTGCGCCTCGGCGAAGCGTTGCACGGCCGCGCCCGCGCCGTGGTTCAGGGCGTCGAGGCCCACGACCATCAACGGGCGCTCGGCCTCGCCGAGCCAGCGGCGGGCGAGGGCGAGGTCCGGCCCCTCGGCCGGCGCGGCGGGCGACTCCATCCGGTACCGTCGGCGCTTGGCGATCCGCGCCGGGCCGCCCTCCGCGACGCCGATGGGCACGTCGATGTGCACGGGCCCGGGCCGGTCCCGCAACGCGATCGCCACCGCTTTGTCCGCGATCGTGTCGGCGCCGTCGGCGGTGAGGCGGAAGCTCGCCTTGGCGACGGGCCGGAACAGGGCTTGGTGGTCCATGACTTGGTGCGTGTAGGTGAGCGCCTCGTCGGCATCGACGCAGCCGGTCAGCACGAGCAGCGGCACCCGGTCCTGCTCGGCGTTCGCCACCACGTTGACGCCGTTCGCGGCGCCGGGGCCAAGCGTCGCGACGAGGATGCCGGGCGCGCCCGTGCGGTGGTGGACGCCCTCGGCCATGAAGCCGGCCGCGTTCTCGTGTTTGGCGAGCACGAAGCGGATGCCGGCGCGCTCCAGCGCGTCGACGAGGGCCACGACCTCGCCGCCGGGCATGCCGAAGGCGTGCCGGCAGCCCGCTTCGTGCAGGCGCCGGGCCAAGTGGTCGACGGGGCTCATGGCCGTGGCTGGCAAGCGCTGCTCCGGAGTCGCGGCGTCCGAGCTTCGCGGCGCGCGGCGCGAGGTCAACCCGCGCGCTGCGAACCGGGCGGGCGGCTTCACCCCGCCTGCGGCCGCGCCGCCGGCTCGGGCGCGGGCCGGGGCGGCGGTTTCGCCGCGGACGCCGCGCGGC
>CADCTL010000257.1:17332-35719 GCA_902805625.1 uncultured Acetobacteraceae bacterium | reverse complement strand
CCGTGTCGCTGGCGGGCGCGGTGATCGTGTCGGCCGGCGGCGCCACCGGGCGGCGCGGTTCGGCCCGGAAGAGCGGCGCCGTTTCCGAGGGCGGGCTTGCTGGTCGTTTCCTCATCGCGCTTGGATACAGGCCGGGCGCGATGCCTGTCGAGTTGGGGCCGGGGGGCCTCGGGATTCCGCGCTCGGCCTCAGCGCGATCGGTCGCGGCTCCGCTGCGCCAGCCACGTCTCCGCTGGCCGCCAGCCGAGCACGAGCAGCGCGATCATGCCGGCGTGGAACAGCAGGGCGCCCGCGCCGACGTGCGCGACGTGCCACATCAGCACCGGAGCCGCGGCCATCAGCGCCACGGCCGCGACCAGGCCCGCCGCGAGGCCTGGGCCGAGCGGACACCGCAACAGGCGGTCCGCGAGCCATGCTGCCGCGGCGGCCATGGAAGCCTTGATGAGCGCCATGGCGCGCAGCAAACGGGCCAATTCGGGATCGGCGGTGGCGGCGGCGGCCGACGCGGCGTCGTCCGCCGCGAGGTGCGCGACCGCGATCGCGAGCAGCACCGCAACGGTCAGCGCGGCGCGGCGGGCCGGAGGACGGGCGGACATCCGCTGCCGTTGAGGCGACGCGGGCGACGCGGCGAGCGGGCCCGGCGGGAAGCTTCGGTTCAAGCGCGCCATCGTTGCTCCTCCAGGTCGCGGCTCAGGACATCATGGCGCCGCGTGCGCCGGCGTGACACGGGGCGGCCGCCATCGAAGCGCGGCCCTCCGGGTCGAGGCTCCGGCGAGCCCCGGGCTTCGGCCGGCGTTCCGAGATGTTCGTAGCATCCATGGTTCTAGCCCCTAAGCTGCCGGCATGGACACCGCCTCTATCCTCGGCTTGCTCGGCTTCCTCGGCGCCTGCTTCGCCGTCTCGACGACGGGCGCGGTTTTCCGCCCCGGCGAGTGGTACGAACGCTTGGCCAAGCCGCGGTGGCGACCGCCCAATTGGGTGTTCCCGCCGGCCTGGGCCGTGCTCTACCTCTGCATCGCCGTTTCGGGCTGGCTCGTGTGGCGCGAGGCGGGCTTCGCGGGCGCTGCGGTCCCGCTCGCCATCTACGCCGTGCAACTCGCTTTCAACGCGGCGTGGTCGGCGATCTTCTTCGGGCTGCGCCGGATAGACCTCGCCTTCGCCGAGATCGTCGCGTTGTGGCTGTCCATCGTGGCGACCATCGTCGCCTTTTACCCGGTCCACGCCGGCGCGGCCTGGCTCCTCTTGCCCTACCTGTGCTGGGTGAGCTTCGCGGCCATGCTGAACCTGGCGGTGTGGCGATTGAACCGCGCGCCCGCGGCCGGGCTCGGCGGCAGCGGGGCGCCGTCGCGCTGAGCCGTCGCGGGCGCCGGGCCTTGCCGGCGCCGCTCTCGCTCCGACATGCGGGCCATGCCGCAATTCACGCCGACCCGGGACGCGGGTCTCGCGCAGCTCAGGGCTGTCGCCGCGATGCTCGGGCGCGACTACGCCGCGGGCCGCAACACCGATCGCGGCCCGGATGCTCCGCACCCCTCGACTTCGGCGCTGTCGCCTTGGCTGCGGCACGGCCTGCTGCTGGAGGAGGAGGCGATCCGGGCCGCCTTGGCCGCCCACGGATCGCAAGCGGCCGCGAAGTTCGTGGAGGAGGTCGCTTGGCGCGCCTACTTCAAAGGTTGGCTGGAGGGCCGGCCGGCGGTGTGGGAGGACTATCGGCGGCAGGTCCGGCACGACCGGGACCGGCTGGCGGTCGAGTCGGGGCTGCGGCGTGTTCACGACGACGCCTGCGCGGGCCGGACCGGCATCGCGTGCTTCGACGATTGGGCGCGCGAGCTGGTGGAGCAGGGCTGGCTGCACAACCACGCCCGCATGTGGTTCGCCTCCATCTGGATCTTCACCCTGCGCCTGCCGTGGGCCTTGGGCGCGGACTTCTTCCTGCGCCATCTCCTCGACGGCGACCCCGCCAGCAACACCTTGTCGTGGCGCTGGGTGGGCGGCTTGCACACGCGCGGCAAGCACTACGTCGCGCGGGCGGAGAACATCGCCCGCTACACGGACGGGCGCTACGACCCCTCCGGGCAGCTTAACGAGAACCCGCCGCCGCTGCCGGCGGACGACGCGCTGCCGCCGCACCGCGTGCCACCGCCAGAGCGGAAGCCCGAGGGCAGGGTCGCGCTGCTGCTGCACGAGGACGATCTCGCGCTGGACGGGCTTGATCTGGACGGTCTGGAGATCGCGGCGGTGGCCGGCTTCTCGGCGCGGGCCGGCACGGCGGTTTGCGGCTGCGCGGGGCCTGTTGTCGAGTTCGCACAGGCGGGTTTGGAGGACGCGTTGCGCCGGGCTGAGGAGCGCTTCGGGGTGACGGCGCTCCGGTTGGGGGCCGGTGCGCTGTTCGGCTGGACGACTTTGCCCGTGGTGACGCCGCACGCGCCGGTCGGGCCGGCGGCGGCCGCGCTGGCGGAGGCGCAGGTCTCGGGGCTGCCGCTGTTCCGGCTGCGCCGCCCGTGGCACGCGGCGAGCTGGCCGCACGCTGGGCGCGGCTTCTTCCAGGTCAGGGCGCGCCTCCCGGATCTACTCGCCGCTTCGGGCATCGCGGCCTGAGGTGTGGCCGCCCGGATCGCCCGCGCGCGCACCGATCTTTGGTGTTCCGGCCAGCAAGCCGCTTCACTGGCCGGCAACGTGACCGTCACCGCCCCCCGGTGAGGGGCCCCGGTCGCAGCGGGCCATTGGCAGCGGGCCGGCGTCGCTGTTCGTGGCGAACGAGGCTGACGGCAATCTCCGCGCTTTCGCCTTCGGCATGGATAGCGGGTTTCCGGGCTCGGATCGGAACGCGCTCGCCAGGCGGGTCTTCGCCGACGTTGAACAGACCGGGGCGTGGTTCGTGCGACGGCCGGCGCGTCAGGCCGCAAGCATCCGCCGCAGCTTGCGCACCGCGCTGTCGGGCGTGGTCAGCACCGGGCGGCCCGTCGCCGCCGCCGCGGCCGGCGCGGCGCGCGCCAAGCTGAACTGCGCGAGCGCGACCGCGTCGCACCCCGCGAGGTCGCGCGCCGCCTCGGCGGCCAAGCGGTCGTGCGCGTCGGAGTCGCCCCGGTCCAGCGCGGCAAGGGCGCCTTCGGCCAGCTTGGGCACCACGCGCACGCCCGCGGGGAACTCCGGCGGCATGGTGTCGAGCGTCGGCGCGAAGGTGGCGAGCAGGCCGATCGTGCCGCCGATCGCCGCGGCCTCCTCGATCATCGCCTCGTTCGGCTTCAGCACGGGCATGGGCGCGAGGTCGCGCGCGACGGCCTCGATGCAGGGGCCGAAGGCGGAGCAGGTGAACAGGATGCCGGCGGCGCCGGTGCCGGCGGCGTAGCGCGCGAGCGACAGGAAGCGCTCCGTCATGCGCGGCGTCAGCGCGCCCTCGCGCGCGAGGTCGGCGGAAAGGCTGTCGTCCAGCAGGTTCATCAACGTGGCCTCCGGCCAGAGGCGCGCGAAGGCGGCCTCTACGGGCGGCGGCGAATGCCGGAGGGCGTGGATCAGGGCGATGCGCATGGCGGCGCCTTATTGCGGGACGCTCATCGCGCGTGTCATCGCGCGATGCTCATTGCGCGCGTCACCGCGCGACGCAGCGCTTGAGGGGCGAGGGGAAGTCGGCGCAATCGGGGAAGGCGATCTCGTCCGGGCCGCGCCGCTGCACGCGCAGCAGGTCGGGGGTGCCGCCGCAGCCGAAGCCGATGTCGGGCGGCAGCCGGCCGCCGAGCGCGCGCTGCAGCGGCGCCGCCGGGACGAAGCGGAACTCCAGGCCGCCGTCCGGCACCGTCGCCGCGGTTTCGATGGTGCGCTGGTGGTAAGCGACGTCGAAGGCGGCGACGCGCATCACCAGATCGCGGGTGAAGATGACGGTGGGGCCGCCGAAGCAGGCAGTGGCGTCCACCTCGCCCACGGGAAAGATGCCCCCGGTCCAGACGCCGAACACCCACTCGTGCGGCGGCCCTTGTCGAGGCGCTTGCGCGCCCGCGTCGTCCACCGCGCCGGCGAGCGGCGCGGCCAGCGCCAGAAGTGTGGCCCAACGCCGCATGCGCGATCCTCCTCCATACGTGCTGCCTTCATAGGGCAGAACGGCGCGGCACCCTAGGACCTCGACCCGGTGTTGCGGCGCGGCGCGCGAGGGGTCGCCTCACCCGGATGTTGCGTCTCCAAGTAGAGGCGCCAAAGTCCTGCGACGTGGCCGGTTCGCTTGCGGGAGGGCCGGGATGGATTTGCCGGGGAGGAAAGGGCGGCCATGGCTGCGATAAACCGCCGCGCCGTGCTGGGCTGCTCGCTGGGCGGCCTCGCCGCGCCGCGCGTGCTGCGCGCTCAGGGGAACGCCGGGTGGCAACCCACGCGGCCGGTCCAACTCGTCACGGGCTTCGCGCCCGGCGGCGGCAGCGACACCATCGCCCGCACCATCGCAGAAGCCGCCGCGCCCTTCGTGCCGCAGCCGATGGTGGTGGTGAACCGGCCCGGCGCCGGCGGCGCCCTGGCCGCGGAGCAGGTGGCGCGCGCGGCGCCGGACGGCCACACGCTGCTGCTGGCCGGCGGCAGCGAGAGCACCTCCCTGCCGGCGCACCGCGAGGTGCCCTACGACCCCAAGCGCTCCTTCCGCGCCGTGATCCGCCTGACGCGCCACCCGCACTTCCTCTGCGTCCGCGGCAAGGGCGGCCGCTTCGACGCTATGCCGCAGGTCGTGGAGGCGGCGCGCGCCGCGCCTGGGCGGATCACCCACGGCTCGGCGGGGGTCGGCACGCTGTCCCACTCGCTGTTCATGATGCTGGAGCGGCGCGGCGGCCTCGAATTCCTCCACGTGCCCTACACCGGCGGCGGGCCGGTGGCCCAAGCGCTGCTGGCGGGACAGATCGACCTCGGCGTGCTGGCTTCGGACGAGCTGGGCGGGCTCGCGGCTTCGGGCGACATCAGGCCGGTCGCTGTCGCCTCGGCCGAGCGAGCCTTGTCGCAGCCCGACGTGCCGACCTTGCGCGAGCTGGGCTACGAGGTGGCCGCCGACAACCAGAAGGGGTGGGTCGGCCCCGCCGGGCTGACGGACGAGATGGTGTCCTTCTACCACGACCGCTTTCGCCAGGGCATGAACACGCCGCCCTGGCGCCGCTTCCTGGATCGCCTCGGCGAGGCGGACGGCTACACGGACGGGCCCGGCTTCCAGAGGGCCATGGACACGCTGCTCGACGACGTGCGGGCGGCCTTGCGCAGGAGCTGACGGCACATGGCCTCCCCCGACCCGATCCGCCCGCCCGCCCGCGTTTCCTTCATCGGGCTCGGCGTCATGGGCGCCGCGATGGCCGCGAACATCGGGCGCGCCGGCTTCGCGCTCTCGGCGCACAACCGCAGCCGGGCTAAGGCGGCGCCGTTGGAGGAGGCGGGCGCCGCCTGGGCCTCCGATCCGGCCGAAGCCGCGAGGGGCGCCGCCTGCGTGTGCCTCTGCCTGCCCGATACGCCCGACGTGGAAGGCGTGCTCTTCGGCCCCAGCGGCGTGGCGGAGGGCGTGGAGCGCGGCGCGGTGGTGGTAGATTTCAGCACGATCGCCGCGGCCCCGACCGCCGCCTTCGCCCGCCGCTTGGCCGAGGAGCGGGGCGCGTTCCTGCTGGACAGCCCGGTGAGCGGCGGTCCGGGCGGGGCCAAGGACGGCACGCTCACCTGCATGGTGGGCGGCGAAGCAGGGGCTTTCTCGGCCGCCGAGCCGGTGCTGCGGGCGGTCGGGCGCACGCTGACCCACCTCGGCCCGCCCGGCGCGGGGCAGGTGTGCAAGGCGGCCAACCAGCTCATCATCTCCGCCACCATGCAGGCGGTGGCGGAGGCCTTGGCGCTGGGCCGCAAGGCCGGGCTGGCGCCGGAGGCCATGCGCCAAGCGCTGCTCGGCGGCTCCGCCCGGTCCTTCGTGCTGGAGAACCACGCGAAGCGCATGATCGAAGGCGCCACCGCGCCCGGCTTCCGGGCGGAGCTGATGCGGAAGGACATGCGCTTGGCGCTTGCCGCCGCGCGCGACCACGGCGTCTTCGCCCCCGCGACGGCGTTGGCCGCGCAGATGCTGGAAGCGGTGGTGAACAGCGGCCGGGGTGGATTGGACGCCTCGGTCCTCGGCGCGCTCGTCTCGGAGCTTTCGGGTGTGACGGCGGAGGCTTAGCGCACCCCGCCCCGCGCCGACCACCCGGGACGAGCCGGTCGGCGCCGAACTTGGCCTCAGCCGTGCGGGCGCATCACCACCTTGACGCAGCCGTCCTTCTTTTCGCGGAAGGTTTCGTACAGCTCCGGCCCGTCCTCGAGCCGCGTGGTGCGGTGGGTGATGATGAAGCTCGGGTCGATTTCCCCGTTTTGGACGCGCTTCAGGAGCGGCTCCATGTAGCGGACCATGTGGGTCTGGCCGGTCTTCATGGTCAGGCTCTTGTTCATGAAGGCGCCCATCATCACCGGCCCCACGGGTCCGATGTAGACGCCGGGCACCGAGACGATGCCGCCCGGCCGGCACGCCATGATGGCCTCGTTGAGTGCGTAGGGACGCTCGACGGCAGTCACCGTCGATTGCACGGCGGCGGCGGCCCGTTCCAACACACTGTTGGCGCCATGGCTTTCCATGCCTGCGCACTCGATCACGGCGTCAGGACCCTGGCCCGTGGTCAGCTCCATGAGAGCTTCGTGTACGTTGCTTGCGTTGGAGTCGATGGTCTCCGCCCCGGCCTGCCGCGCCAGGGCTAGGCGCTCCGTCACGCTGTCGATGGCGATGACGCGCTTCGCGCCGAGCATGAGGCAGGACTTGATGGCGAAAAGCCCGACCGGTCCGCAGCCCCAGATCGCTATGGTGTCTTCAGGCGTGATGTCGCAATGCTCGGCCGCCATGTAGCCGGTGGGGAAGACGTCGCTGAGGAACAGAACCTGCTCGTCGGTGAGGCCCTCCGGCACCTTGATCGGCCCGACATCGGCGTAGGGCACGCGGAGGTACTCGGCTTGGCCGCCCGGGATGCCGCCGGTCAGGTGCGAGTAGCCGAACATGCCGGCGCTCGGGAAGCCCAGCACCTTGGCCTGCATGGCGGCGTTCGGGTTGGTGCGCTCGCAGCAGGACCAGTTGCCCCATTTGCACTGCCGGCACTCGCCGCAGCAGATAGTGAAGGGCACCACGACGCGGTCGCCGACCTTGAGCTTGGTGTTGTCTTTCCCGACCTCGACCACCTCGCCCATGGTCTCGTGGCCGAGCACGTCGCCCTTCTCCATGGTGGGCACGAAGCCGCCCATGAGGTGCAGGTCGGAGCCGCAGATGGCGCAGGCCGTGACCTTGATGATGGCGTCGCGGCCGTCTTGGATCTTCGGGTCGGGCACCGTGTCGCAGCGGATGTCGCCCCTGCCGTGCCAAGTCAGTGCCTTCATGCGCGCCTCCTTCGAACCATCGTGCGCCGCGACGCATGCCGATGTCCGAAGGAAACGGAATAGGCGCGTTCACGCGTCGCGGCGGATGCAGCCTGGAACGGGAGGAACGGCGGGAAGGTTGCAAGGCGCTGCGCCGCCGTCGGCCGGCTTGCGCGCGCTTTGCGACGACCGCGCGTGCGGTCCGGTCGAACTCAACCGAGAGTACAGACGCGCGCCTCGGCGGCGCTCAGGCTTCAGTGCGTGGCGGCCGGTTTGGATTGTGTGGAGGGCAGGGCGGCGAACACCTCGCGACGCACCCGGTCCCATAGGCTTCCGCGATGCGCCGCGTCGTTCCGCGCCAGGTAATCGCGCGCGACGGCGTTCAGCCGGTAGAGGTCCTCCTGCCCCGCCGGCGGGCGGAACTCCCCGGCTAGTCGCAGGGCGGCCTGGCCGGCACGGAGCCCCTGCACCAGAACGCCGTTTCGGGCGCCTTTGACCTGGTAAGCGAGGAAGCGCGGCAGCAAGGAGGGCGAGGACGCGCCGTACTTCATCTCGATGTAGATGCGGTTGCGCACGAAATGGAACCAGCGCGTGCCGGACCAAGCGAAGCGGTGCTCGCCGCTGACCTTGTGGCGCACGGCGATGTCGCCGCGGTAGCGGATGCGGCGGCCCATGTTGATGGCCCGCAGGCTGAAGTCGTACTCCTCCCAGCAGAAGAAGAGTGCGTCGTCGTAGCCGCCCGCGGCCTCGAAATCCGCCCGGCGGATCGCGTGGCCGGCGCCGACGAAGGTGGTCGTGTCGAAGCTCTCGGCCGCGCGCGGCAGGAGAGAGGCGGGATAGCCCCAGGAGGAAAGGTCCTCCGCGCCCGTCGCATGCACCAGGATGCGGCAAGCGATGGCGGCGATGTCCGGCTCCGCGTCCAGGGCGCGGACCGCGCGGGCGAGGGTGTCAGTCCCGTCGAACTCGGCGTCGTTGTCGAGCGCGAAGACCGCCCGGCCGGTGCCCAGCGCAGTGGCCCGGTTCCGCCCGCCGGCCACCCCCCAATTGCGGTCGAGGCGGACCAGCGTGGCGTCGGGCGCGCCCTCGACCGCGGCCTTGAGGATGGCCAGGTTCTCCGGGTCGCTGCCCTGGTCGGCGATCCACACGTGCTTGGACACGCCGGTTTGCGCGCGTGCGGAGGCGACGGCCTCCACCGTTTCCCGCGCCCGGTCGAGCGCCAGGATAATGACGTCCGCGTCGTAGCCGGCGGTGGGCGCGGAGACCGCGCCGGCCAAGTGCAACGGCGGCGGATACGCCGGAAGGCTCATGCGGCGCCCCCGGACTACAGCGCGTCCGGGTGGAAGGCCGGGCCGGGCACCGACAGGTAGGCGATGCGCTTCGCTTCCTTCCGGCCGCGCGTCACCGTGTCCAGGATGAGGCCGCACACGAAGGACAGGAACGACAGCAGCACCAACCCGGTGGACAGCACGGCCGTCGGCAGCCGGGGCACCAACCCGGTCCGCAGATACTCGACCAGCACCGGCAGGAAGAAGCCGAGGCCGGCCAGCAGCAGCGCGAGCCCGGCCACGCCGAAGAAGGTCAAGGGCCGCTCGCGCTGCACCAGAAGCATGATGGTGCGGAGGATGCGGAAGCCGTCGCTGTAGGTGCGGAGCTTGCTGGCGGAGCCCTGGGGCCGCTCCTTGTAGGCGGTGACGACCTCGCCCACGGGGAGCATCAGCTCCAGGGCGTGGACGGTGAACTCCGTTTCCGTTTCAAACCCCTCCGCCAGCGCGGGAAAGCTCTTCACGAAGCGGCGCGAAAAGGCGCGGTAGCCGGAAAGCATGTCGGTGATGCGGTTGCCGAAGATCTGCCGCACCATGCCGGTCAGCATGGCATTGCCGAAGCGGTGCCCCTTGCGATAGGCGGCGGTCGCGTCCGTGACGCGGACGCCCGTGACCATGTCCAGCCGGTCTTCCAGGAGTTGCCGCACCATCTCGGGGCCGGCCGAGGCGTCGTAGGTGTCGTCGCCGTCCACCAGCAGGTAGGCGTCGGCCTCGATGTCGGCGAACATGCGCCGCACCACGTGGCCCTTGCCTTGCAGCGTCTCCGTCCGGACCACCGCCCCGGCGGCAAGGGCCGCTTCGCGCGTCCCGTCGCGCGAGTTGTTGTCGTACACGTATATCGTCGCCTGCGGCAGCGCCGCCCGGAAAGCGGCGACCACCCGCGGGATCGCCACCTCCTCGTTGTAGCACGGGATGAGCACGGCGATCCTGGGCGAGGCGAAGCCGTCGCCGCCCAGGGCGGGCCTCCGGGCCGGAGCGGGGGGCGCGAACGGGCGCGTATCGTGGAGCGTATCCGACATCGACAAAGGTTCTCCGGCCGACCGGTCGCTGGGGCGGGGGCGTCTAGATCAGTGCGCGTTGCGCATGCGGGCCACGGCGAGCAGCGTCCGCACCACGATCACGACGTCCAGCCAGAGCGACCACTTCTCGATATACTCCAGGTCACTCTCAACTCGAAGTAGTAGTTTCTCTTCGGTGTCGGTCATGCCGCGGTATCCGCGTACCTGGGCCAGACCGGTAAGGCCCGGTTTGACCCGGTGCCGGGCGGCGTAGCGGTCGGTCACGTCCTCGAAGAGCTTGCCGCCGGCGCGGGTGCCGGGCGCGTGGGGGCGCGGGCCGATGAAGGACATCTCGCCCCGCAAGATGTTGAGGATCTGCGGTAGCTCATCGAGGGAGGTGCGGCGCAGGAGGGCGCCCACGCGGGTGACGCGGGGATCCCCCTCCTGAACCTGGCGCCGCACCTCATGATCCGCGTGCTCGTGGTACATGGTGCGGAACTTGAAGACGAAGAAATCCTTGTTGTTGAACCCGGTACGCCTTTGGCGGAACAGAACCGGACCGGGGCTGTCCAGCTTCACCGCCAGGGCGATCAAAGCCATCGGCACGGCGGCGACGGCCAGGGCGCTGAGCGTCAGGACGTAGTCCTCCGCCGTCTTGATCGCGCCGGACCAGCCGCGCATCGGCCGGTCCGCGAGACGCAATAGCCGCAGCTTGCCCGCTTCCAGCGCGCTTTCGGTGCCCCCGTGGTAGGCGGCGAGGTCCGGCGCGAGGCGAAGGTCCACCGGGTAGTCGGCCAAGGTCGTCTGCAATCCCAACAGGCGCTCTTCGGAAGCCCAGGGGAGAGTGAAGATCACCTGATCCACCTCGCCACGACGGATCATCGAGCACAGGGTCTGCATGGAGCCGATGCGAGGCAGATCACTGTGGCCCCGCTCCGCGTCCATGGCTTCGGCGGGCCGGTCGTCCACCAAGCCCAGCAACCGGAGGCTCCGGTCCTGCCGCGCTTCCATGGCATCGACGAAACGCGCCGCCTGCGGTCCGTCCCCGACCAGCACCGCCCGCTGGCGTGTGCGCTCCGCGGCGGCGCGCAGCGCCACCGAAGCAGCGGTCCGCCCGATCAGCAGCAGGGGTGAGCCGACCGCGAACCAGAGCAACGCCGGCCCGACAGGTATGGCATCCGCCGACCCGAAAGCCTGCGCCGCGAGTTCCAACGCGCCGATGGCCGTCGCCAATCCGGCGACCAAGTGCGCGGACGCGCGCCGGCTGCCGAACAGCGCCGCGTGGCCGTAGGCGCCCAACGCCCCGGCGATGGCCAAGCAGATCAGCGTGGCGAACGCGACCAACGCCGGCGCGGGCCGCCCGGCCGCGTCCGGGAGCATGGAGATGGCAAGGCCGGCGCCGGCGACCAGGATCACATCCGCCAGGAAAACCGCGCCGATGAGAAGGGCAGGCGGCAGCGGGTCCGTCGCAGTCCAGGCGCGGCGGCCCGCCCAGCGACGAGAGGTGCCGACGGTGCTCATGCCCCTCCAGCCCGCATCGGCAACGGCCGGGACGAGCTGGACGTCTTTGCGCTGCGGATCAACGGGCATCATGCCATCCATCCGGAGGACGCGGGTTGGCAGTGAACGGGGCTGTTGGGCCGGGAAAGCGCTGCGTGCATCGTTTCCGCCAATCTTCAATCATGTGCCGGGACAGCCGTTTTGTAACGGCTTCGAAACACATAACGTCTCGATAGCAGAAAGTTCCCTGCCATACCCGCGAGCGATCCCGCGGCGACGCCTAGTACCGGATGCTCCCGCACAAGCGGGACACTGGCGATGAGCGCGGCGTAAGTGCCGTAGTTGCATGCGAAGCCGATGAGGTTGACCAACAGGAACACGCCCCAGTCGCGCGTCACGGGCCGGGAGCGGTCGGCGTCCCGAAACGTCCAAGCGCGGTTCAGGCTGAAGGTGACGGTGGCCGCCGCGAGATAGGACAGCACCCGCCCGACCCAAGGGCCCGTGCCGGCGTAGAGCCCCAAGGTGAGCACGCCCGCGTCGACGACGAAGCCCGCCACCCCGACGACGCCGAAGCGGAAGATTTCACCTGCCAATCGAAAATGCGCGGCGTTCAAGCCGATCATGCGGTCGCGTCGTTGCGGGGGTGTCATACGATCCTTGCCTCGGACCCGCTCAGTTCTTGCACATACTCTGGTGCGGCGCACAAACCACAGCAGAGTGACCGAATCGCGGCAGTAGGCGATCCGGAACACCTGCGCAGGTTAAGGAAGATCGGTCCATAGGCGCTTCGTTCACTTGGCTTGCGGCGAGCCGCCGTTGGCCGTAACTCGCGGGGTGTGATCCGGAAGATACAGGGGCGGGGCATGCAGCGACGTGACATCCTCAAGGCGGGCGCCGCCGCGTCCGTCGTTTTGCCGGCGGGGCTGGCGCGGCCCGCACTCGCGCAGCCAGCCGCCAATCGTGTGCTCAAGTTCATTCCGGAAGCCGACATCGCCGTAATCGATCCAATCGTCACCACTGCCTACATCACTCGAACTCACGCCTATCTGATCTACGACACACTCTACGGCATCGACGCCGATTTCCGACCGCAGCCGCAGATGGCCGAAGGGCACTCGGTGGAGGATGGCGGACGGCGGGTGTCCATAACGTTGCGGCCAGGTTTAAAATTCCATGATGGAGAGCCGGTGCGCGCGCGGGACGCGGTGGCCTCCATCCGCCGCTGGGCCCAGCGCGACGCCATGGGACAAGCGCTCATGGCCGCGACCGACGAGCTCGTTGCGGAAGACGACCGGAAGCTCGCGTTCCGGCTCAAGCGACCCTTCCCGCTGCTTTTAGACGCGCTGGCCAAGCCCAGTTCGCCCTGTTGCTTCATCATGCCGGAGCGGATCGCGTCCGCGGACGCCAACGCACCGATCCGCGACATCGTCGGCTCCGGTCCATTCCGCTGGGTCGCGAACGAGCGCGTGCCCGGCAGCCGGGCGGTTTACGCCCGCAACGCGGACTACGTGCCGCGCGAGGGCGGTTCGGCGCAATGGACCTCCGGCCCGAAGCGGGCGAACTTCGACCGCGTCGAGTGGAACGTGATCCCCGACGCATCCACCGCGGCGGCGGCGCTGCAAAGCGGCGAAGCGGACTGGTGGCAGCAACCGAGCGCCGACCTGCTGCCCTTGCTGGGGCGGAACCGCAACATCGTCGTGGAGCAGTACGACCCGACCGGCCTGCTCGGCCTCCTCCGCTTCAACCACCTGCATCCGCCCTTCGACAACCCGGGCGTGCGGCGGGCGCTGCTCGGCGCGGTGCAGCAGTCGGACTACATGTCCGCCGTGATCGGCACGGACAGCAGCCTGTGGCGCGACAAGGTGGGCTTTTTCCCGCCGGGCACGCCGATGGCGAGCGAAGTCGGGCTGGAGGCGCTGACGGCGCCGCGCGACATGGACAAGGTGAAGCGCGACCTCGCCGCGGCGGGCTACAAGGGCGAGAAGGTGGTGGTGATCGCCGCCTCCGACTTCCCGACGCTCAACGCGCTGGCGCAGGTGGGCCGCGACATGCTCACCCGCGCCGGGATGAACGTGGACTACGTTTCGACCGATTGGGGATCGGTGGTGCAGCGGCGCGCGAACCGCGAGGCGCCGGAGCGCGGCGGGTGGAGCGTGTTCTTCACCTTCTTCGCGGGCCTCGACTTCTTCAGCCCGGCCTCGCACCTCGGGCTGCGCGGCAACGGGCCGAACGCTTGGTTCGGCTGGCCCACCATGCCGAAGCTGGAGGAACTCCGCACCGCGTGGCTGGAGGCGCCCGACCAAGCGGCGCAGCAGAAGCTGGCGGCCGAGATCCAGGCGCAGGCCTTCCAGGACGTGCCCTACCTGCCGGTGGGGCAGTATTTCCAGCCCTGGTCGTACCGCCGGGGCATCAACGGCGTCCTGAAGGGACTGCCGATGTTCTGGAACGTGCAGCGGGGCTGACGGGGCGCCGAAAAAGGCGGGGCGCGGCCTTTCCGGCGAGGCCGCGCCGAAACAGGAACACCCCCGGACACGTTCTCGTGCCCGCGCTGCGGCAACCGCCGACGGCATGGAAACGCCATCATGCAAGACGACTCCGACCTGCCGCCCGCGCTTCCTCCGTCGCCCGACGAGGCCGATGAGCCCAGGGAAGGGCGCCGCACGGTGTTCGCGGCCCTCGGCGCCGCGGCGGGGTTGGCGGGGCTCACCGCGGGCTGCGCCGCGCCGCCGCTCAGCGCCGCATCCTCTCCGGCCCTGCCCAACGCGCCCGCGCCCCGTGGCCGCTTGGAAGGACAGTCGGTGCTGGTCACAGGCGCCGCGCGAGGCATCGGCCGCGCCATCTGCCTAGCGGCGGCGCGCGAAGGCGCGGACGTGCTCGGCTTCGACATCGCCGGCCCGGCCAGCCGCCACGTGGGCAGCCCCCCTTCCACGCCAGGTGACCTCGCCGAAACGGAGCGGCTCGTGCAATCCTTGGGCCGGCGCTTCCTTTCCGTGCAGGGCGACGTGCGCAGTCGCCCGGCGCTCGCGCGCGCCGTGGACCAAGCCGTAGGTGCCTTCGGAAAGCTGGACGGCGTGGTCGCCAACGCCGGCATAATGGTCCCTGAGGGCATCGCCGAGGTGAGCGACGAGGGCTGGCGCGACGTGCTGGACGTGAATCTCACGGGCACGGCCAACACCTTCCGCGCCGCCATCCCGGCCATGGCCGCGCGCCGGCGCGGACGCATGGTCGCTATCGCCTCCGTGCTGGGGCGCATGGGGGCGCCCATCTCGCCCCAGTACAACGCTTCCAAATGGGGCGTGATCGGGCTGGTGAAGTCGGCGGCGTTGGAGCTCGGCGGGCGGGGAATCACGGTGAACGCGGTGTCCCCCACCGGCGTGAACACCGCCTTGCTCCGCAACGCGCGCCAGTACGCCGCCGTGACGCCCCGGGCGGTGCCGGGTCGGGTGCCGGAGAGCGTGGCCGCGGCCGCCTCGCGCGCCCTGCACCCGCTGGGCGTGCCCTGGGTGGAGCCGGAGGACGTGGCCGCCATGGTGATGTTCCTGCTGTCGGAAGAGGCGCGATACGTGAGCGGCGCCTCCTTCGACGTCACCGCCGGCCTGGGCGGCATCTACACGGCCTAGCCCGGCGACTTGCGGCGGCGCCGCGTTTGGCGTTCCATTCCGGCAACGGGCTGCGCCAACGGCCCATCGGGAGTGCGAGGATGAACCGTCGAGCCCTGCTCGCCGCCGCGGCGGCGGCGACCGTCTTGCCGCGCTTCGCCATCGGCCAGCCCGCCGGGGCGCGCGCCCTCCGCATGGTGCCGCAGGCCAACCTCACCAGCATCGACCCGATCTGGACCACGGCGAACATCACCCGGAACCACGGGTTCATGGTGTACGACACGCTGTTCGGCCTGGACTCCGAGTTCCGCGCGCAGCCGCAGATGGCGGAGGGAGTCCAGACGGAGGACGACGGCCGCCTCGTCACGATCGCACTGCGCTCGAGCCTCAAATTCCACGACGGCGAGCCGGTGCGCGCGGCCGACTGCGTCGCGTCCATCCGGCGCTGGATGAAGCGCAATCCCACCGGCCAGAAGCTCGAGTCGGTGACGGAGAGCCTGGAGGCGGTGGACGACCGGCGCCTCCGTTTCCGGCTGCGGCGGCCTTTCCCCATGCTGGTGAAGGGGCTCGCCAGCCCCACCAACCCGGTCTGCTTCATCATGCCGGAGCGGGTGGCGCGCACGGACCCGTTCCAGCAGATCCGCGAAGCCGTCGGCAGCGGCCCGTTCCGCTTCAAGGCGGACGAGTTCAACTCCGGCAGCTTGGTGGTCTACGAGCGCAACCCGGACTACGTGCCGGTTTCAACGGGCCAGCCCAGCTTGACTGCCGGGCCGAAGGTGGCGCGCTTCGACAGGGTGGAGTGGCGCATCATCACCGATGCTGCAACCGCCGCCGCCGCGCTGCAGTCGGGCGAGATCGACTGGTTCGAGCAGCCGCCGCCCGAGATCCAGGAGTTGCTGCGCCGCAACCGGCAGGTGGCGGTCGAGCAGATCGACCCGCTGCCGCTGACCGGCATCCTGCGCTTCAACCACCTGCACCCGCCCTTCAACGACAAGCGGGTGCGGCAAGCGATCCTGCCGGCGGTGGACCAGGCCGACTACATGGCGGCGATCGTGGGCGCGGACCCGGCGCTCTACCGCACCGGTGTCGGCATGTTCACGCCGGGCACGCCCATGGCCTCCGACGCGGGGCTCGGGCCGCTCACCGCGCCGCGCAGCGTGGACCGGGCCAAGGCGCTGCTGCGGGAAGCGGGCTACGCCAACCAGCCCGTCCGACTGATCGGGCCGACGGACATACTGGCGCCCTCCGCCATGACGCAGGTGGGCGCCGACATGTTCCGCAAGCTCGGCGTCAACCTGGACGCCGTGCTGACGGACTGGGGCACGGTGGTGCAGCGCCGCACCTCGCGGGAGCCGGTGGAGCGCGGCGGCTGGAGCGTGCTCTACACCGCGTTCTCCTCCTTCGAGTTCCTCGACCCGGCCGCGCACACCCCGTTGCGCGGCAACGGCACGGCGGCGTGGCCGGGCTGGCCCAGCATCCCTCGCCTGGAAGAGCTGCGCGACGCTTGGTTCGAGGCACCGGAAGGCGACGCGCAAAAGCGCATCTGCCGGGAGATGCAGGAGGTGGCGATGGACGAGCTGCCCTACGTCCCGGTCGGCGCCTACGTCTCCAACACCGCGCTGCGCCGGAACCTGCAAGGCCGGGTGCCGGGCTTCGCCATCTTCTGGAACATCAGCCGCGCCTGACGGAAGCGGGAAGGAGAGGGGCCATGGAACGACGCAGCCTGATCCGGGGGGCGGGCGCGGCCGCTGTGGCCGGGGCGCTGCCCGCCGCGCCGGCGCTCGCCCAAGGCGCGGCGGCGCGAACCCTCAGGGTGGTGCCGCAAGCCAACCTGACGAGCCTGGACCCGATCTGGACCACCGCCGTCGTCACCCGCAATCACGGCTTCATGGTCTACGACCAGCTCTGCGCACAGGACGCGGCGGGCGATATCAAGCCGCAGATGGCGGAAGGATGGGTGACGGAGAACGACGGCCGGGACACCACCTTCACCCTGCGCCCTGGTCTAAAGTTCCACGACGGCGAGCCGGTGCGCGCCGCCGACTGCGTCGCCTCCGTCAAGCGGTGGGCGGCGCGCGACGTCTTCGCCCAGGTGATGTGGCAACGGGTGGACGCGGTGGAGGCGTTGGACGACCGGCGCCTCCGGGTGCGCCTCAAGCAACGCTTCCCGGGGCTGCTGCTGGCGCTCGGCCAGACGCAGTTCCCCTGCTTCATCATGCCGGAGCGGATCGCCGCGACCGACCCGTTCCAGCAGACGCGGGAGGCGATCGGCTCCGGCCCCTTCCGCTTCCTCCGCGACGAGTGGAACCCCGGCCAGCGCGCCGTGTGGGCGCGCAACGACGCCTACGTGCCGCGGCAGGAGCCGGTGGACGGCCTGGCGGGCGGCCGCGCGCCGAAGATCGAGCGGATCGAGTGGACGATCATCACCGACCCGGCCACGGCGGCGAACGCCATGGTGACGGGCGAGCAGGACTACTGGGAATACCCGCTGCACGACCTGTTGCCGCTGCTCCGGCGCTCGCGCGACGTGGTGGTGCAGCAGCGGCTCTTGGACGGCACCTACGCGATCTGCCGCTTCAACCACCTCCACCCGCCCTTCGACAACGTCGGCGTCCGGCGCGCAGTGGCGATGGCGGTGGACCAGCGCGACTACATGCGCGCCGTCGCCGGCAACGAGAAGGACGGCTGGGAGACCTGCGAAGGCGTCTTCACCTGCGGCACCGCACTCGCCAACGAGGCGGGGAGCGAGGTGCTGAAAGTCCGCAACATCGAGCGCGCCAAGGCGGCGCTGCGGGAGGCGGGGTACGCGGGCCAAAAGGTGGTGCTGGTCGCGCCCGGGGACTACCCGCAGATCAACGCCATTTCCATGGTGACGGCGGACCTGCTGCAACGCCTCGGCATGAACCTGGAGCTGGTCTCGACCGACTGGGGCACGCTGGTGCAGCGCCGCGCCAGCAGGGAGCCGGTGGAGCGCGGCGGGTGGAGCATGATTCACACCACCTCCTCTGGGCAGACCCTGACCCTGCCCGTGTTCCACCTCTTCCTCCGCACCAACGGGCCGAACGCCTGGTTCGGCTGGCCGCAAGACGCCGAGATAGAGCGGCTGCGCGCCGCTTGGCTCGACGCGGCGGACGCGGCCGAGGCGAAGCGGATCGGCGAGGCGCTGAACCGCCGCGCCATGGAGGTGCTGCCCTACATCCCGCTCGGCTTCTACTGGCAGCCGAGCGCGTGGCGGCGGAACGTCACCGGGGCCTTCCGCGCCCCGGCGACGGTGTTCTGGAACATGGGCAAGGCATGACCGCGATGCGGCGTAGGACATTGCTGACCGGAGGCGCCGCGGTCCTGGCGGCGCCCAGCCTCGCCCGCGCGCAGGGCGGCGCGGCGGCGCGCACCCTGCGCTTCGTGCCGCAGGGCAACCTGGCGAACGTGGACCCGGTCTGGACGACCACCACCCTGGCCCGCAACCACGGGCTGATGGTGTACGACACCCTGTTCGGGTTGGACGCGCAGCACCGCCCGAAGCCGCAGATGGCGGCCTCGCACGAGGTCTCGGCGGACGGGCTGGTCCACACCATTGCCTTGCGCCCCGGCCTCAAGTTCCAC
>CADCTL010000257.1:0-17322 GCA_902805625.1 uncultured Acetobacteraceae bacterium | reverse complement strand
GCAAACCGATCCCTTCCGGCAGATCACGGACTACACCGGCTCCGGCCCATTCCGCTTCCGCTCGGACCAATGGGTGCCGGGGAGCCTCGCCGCCTACGAGCGCTTCGCCGATTACGTCCCGCGCGACGAGCCCGCGGACTTCCTCGCCGGCGGCAAGCAGGTGCATTTCGACCGGGTGGAGTGGCGGGTGATGCCCGACCCGGCCACGGCGGCGGCGGCGATGCAGGCCAACGAGGCGGATTGGTGGGAACAGCCGCTGGCCGACCTCCTGCCCGTGCTCCGGCGCAACCGCGACATCGCCATTGAGGTGGTGAACACCGCCGGCGCGCTGGGGATGCTGCGCTTCAACCACCTGCACCCGCCTTTCGACAATCCAGGCGTCCGCCGAGCCGTCTTCCCCGCCGTGGACCAGCGCGCCTTCATGCAGGCGGCCTTGGGCGAAGACCCGGCGCTCTGGAGCGTGCCGGCCGGGGTCTTCACGCCGGGGACGCCGCTGGCCAACGACGCCGGGCTGGAGATTTTGACCGGGCCGCGCTCGGCGGACGCCGCGAAGCGCGCCCTGGCGGCGGCGGGCTACCGGGGCGAGCCGGTGGTGCTCCTCTCGCCCTCCGACCTCCCGACCCAGAGCGCCTTGTCCGAGGTGGCGGCGGACATGCTGCGCCGCATCGGCATGAGGGTGGACCTGCAAGTGATGGACTGGGGCACCCTGGTGCAGCGCCGCGCCAAGCGCGAGCCGCCGGCGCAGGGCGGGTGGAACGCCTTCTGCACCACTTGGGAGGGGCTCGACGTTTCAGTGCCCGGCAGCCACCAGCCCATCCGCGGCAACGGGCTGGAAGGCTGGATTGGTTGGGCGACGAGCGAGCGGCGCGAGGCCCTGCGCGACGCCTCCTTCGACGCGGCCGACCCGGAAACGGCGCGGCGCATCGCCGAGGACATCCAGCGCGTGGTGTGGGACGAGGCGCCCTTCGTCCCGCTCGGCCTCCTCCGCCCGCCGCAGGCCTTCCGCCGCAACCTCACCGGCATCGTCAAGGGCGGGCCGCCGCTGTTCTGGAACGTGCGGCGCACCTGACGGCGTCCCCCCCGCGGGCCTGGCACGCCGCGTGCAAGCCTCCCCAGGCGAACACGGAGCGGTGACGCGTCGGCGCCCGATTCGGAGGCCGCCCAGGCGGCCGGGGCGCTGGCGCGCTGCCCAACGGTGAGGCAGGCTGGAACGAAACCGGGCGGATCCGCAGATGATTCGCGCCGGTGGTCGGGAGACGAAGAATGGATCGCAGGGGCTTCCTCAAGGCCGCAACAGGCGTGGCCGCTGTGCCGCTCGGCGCCGCCGGGCTGGCCGCGCCCGCGCTGTCGCAGACCGCGGCGGCGCGGACCCTGCGCTTCGTGCCGCAAGCGAACTTGGCGAACTTCGATCCGATCTGGGGCACCCAGTACGTCGTCCGCAACGCCTCCGCGATGGTGTGGGACACGCTCTACGGCGTGAACGACAAGCTCGAACCGCAGCGCCAGATGGTGGAGGCGGAGGAGGTCTCCGCCGACGGCCTCACCTGGACCTTCCGCCTCCGCGAGGGCCTGCGCTTCCATGACAACGAGCCGGTGCTGGCGAAGGACGTGGTGGCCAGCGTCACGCGCTGGATGCCGCGCGACCCGATGGGCCAGATGGTGCGGGCCGTGCAGAACGAGCTGGTCGCGGTGGACGACCGCACCTTCCGCTGGACGCTGAAGCGGCCCTTCCCGAAGCTGCGCTACGCCCTCGGCAAGACCAACACGCCGATCTGCTTCATCATGCCGGAGCGGATCGCCCGGACCGACCCCTTCACCCAGATCACCGAGTTCGTCGGCAGCGGCCCGATGCGCTTCCTCCGCAACGAGTGGGTGCCGGGGGCGCGCGCCGCGTTCCAGCGGTTCGACGGCTACCAACCGCGCGAAGAGGCAGGCACTTGGCTAGCCGGCGGCAAGCGCATCATGGTGGACCGGGTCGAGTGGCACGTGATGCCGGACCCGGCGACCGCCTCCGCCGCCTTGCAAAGCGGCGAGGTGGACTGGTGGGAGAACCCGCTGACCGACTTGGTGCCGACGCTCCGGCGCAACCGCAGCATCGCGCTCGACATCGCCGACCCGCTCGGGAACATCGGCAGCTTCCGCATGAACCACCTGCACCCGCCCTTCAACAACCTGGGCGTGCGGCGCGCGGTGCTGATGGCGCTCAACCAAGAAGACTACATGCGCGCCTTGGTGGGCGACGACAACAACCTGTGGAAGTCGCTGCCCGGCTATTTCACGCCGGGGACGCCGCTCTACACGGAGGAAGGCGGCGAGATCCTGAAGGGGCGGCGCGACCTCGACGCGGCCAAGAAGCTCTTGGCTGAGAGCGGCTACCGCAACGAGCCCGTGACCTGCATCGTCGCGCAGGACCAGTCCATCACCAAGACGCAAGGCGACGTGACCGCCGACCTGCTCAAGCGCCTCGGCATGAACGTGGATTTCGTGGCGACGGACTGGGGCACGACGGGGCAGCGCCGCGCGATGAAAAACCCGCCCGGCCAGGGTGGCTGGAGCATGTTCCACACCTGGCACGCCGGCGCCGATTGCGTGAACCCTGCGAGCTACAATGCGGTCCGCGCCAACGGCGACGGCGCTTGGTTCGGCTGGCCGAACATCCCTGCGGTGGAGCAAGCCATCGCCGAGTGGTTCGACGCGCCGAACGAGGCCGCGGAGAAGGCGGCGATCGGGAAGGTGAACCGCGCCGCGCTGGACAACGTGGTGTACGCGCCCACGGGCTTCTTCCTCGGCTACCAGGCGTGGCGGCGGAACGTGTCCGGCATCCAGAAGGGGCCGCTGCCCTTCTTCTGGGGCGTGTCGAAGACCTGATGCGGCGGCGGAACCCCGAGCGGAAGGCGGCCCCTTAGATGTTCGCCTACATCGTGCGGCGCATCCTGGCGACGATCCCGGTCATGGCGATCGTCGCGCTGTTCGTGTTCTCGCTGCTCTACATCGCGCCGGGCGACCCGGCCGCGGTGATCGCCGGCGACCAAGCGACGCCCGACGACGTGGAGCGCATCCGCCAGAGCCTCGGGCTCGACCGGCCCTTCCTGGTGCGGTTCGGCGAGTGGGTGTTCCGCATCCTCCGCGGCGACCTGGGCGTGTCCATCTTCACCAACCTGCCCGTTTCCACGATGATCGGACAGCGGGTGCAGCCGACCCTCTCCCTCATGGTCCTCACCCTCATCCTCGCGGTCACGATCGCGGTGCCGATGGGCGTGGTGGCGGCGTGGCGGCAGGGCACGCTGATCGACCGCGCGGTGATGGGCTTCGCGGTGCTCGGCTTCTCGGTGCCGGTGTTCGTGGTGGGCTACCTGCTCGCCTACGTCTTCGCGCTGGAACTCGATTGGCTCCCGGTGCAGGGCTACACCTCCATCGACCAGGGCCTCTGGCCCTGGCTGGAGAACCTTATCCTGCCGGCGGTCGCGCTGGGTGGCGTGTACATCGCGCTGATCGCCCGCATCACCCGCGCGACCATGCTGGAAGTGCTGCAACAGGACTACATCCGCACCGCGCGCGCCAAGGGCGCGGGGCAGGGCAGCGTCCTGTTCCTCCACGCGCTGAAGAACGCGGCGGTGCCCATCGTCACCGTCATCGGCATCGGCGTCGCGCTGCTGATCGGCGGCGCGGTGGTGACGGAGAGCGTGTTCGCCATCCCCGGCCTCGGCCGCCTCACCGTGGACGCCATCCTGCGGCGCGACTACCCGGTGATCCAGGGCGTGATCCTTTTGTTCTCCTTCGTCTACGTGCTGGTGAACCTGCTGATCGACATCCTCTACACCCTCATCGACCCGAGGATACGGTATTGAGCGCCACCGCCCTCCGCCTCCCGGACGCCCCCGTACCCGCGCCCACGCCGCAGAGCGTGGCCGAGGCCCCGCCGCTGCCCGACGTGCTGCCGCCCGTGAAGCCGCGACGGGGCTTCATCGGTTTCCTCCGCCGAAACCCGACCATCGCAATCGGCGCCGGGCTGCTGCTGCTGATGGTGTTCGTGGCGGCTTTCGCCCCGCTGCTCTGGACCGCGGACCCGACTTCGTTGGCGCCGGCGCGGCGCACGCGGGAGCCCTCCGCGCAGTACTGGTTCGGCACCGACATGCTCGGCCGGGACGTGTACTCCCGCGTCCTCTACGGCGCGCGGGTTTCCTTGCTGGTCGGCTTCTCCGTGGCGCTGCTGTCTTCCGTCATCGGCCTCACCATCGGCCTCGTGTCCGGCTTCGTGCGCTGGGCGGACGGCATCGTCATGCGGATCATGGACGGGCTCATGTCCATCCCGCCCATCCTGCTCGCCATCGCCATGATGGCGCTGACCCGCGCCTCGGTGCAGAACGTCATCATCGCCATCACCATTGCCGAGGTGCCGCGCGTGTCGCGGCTGGTGCGCGGCGTGGTGCTGTCGCTCCGCGAACAGCCTTACGTGGACGCGGCGGTCGCCTCCGGCACGCGCACGCCCCGCATCATTCTGCGCCACATTCTGCCCAACACCCTGGCCCCGATCACGGTGCAGGCCACCTACATCTGCGCTTCGGCCATGATCGTGGAGGCGATCCTCTCCTTCATCGGCGCCGGCACGCCGCCCATCATCCCGTCCTGGGGCAACATCATGGCCGAGGGCAGGGCGCTCTGGCAGGTGAAGCCCTACATCGTGTTCTTCCCGGCCATCTTCCTCTCGATCACCGTGTTGGCGGTGAACCTGCTCGGCGACGGGCTGCGCGACATCCTCGATCCGCGCATGGCGAAGAGCGTCTAGCGCCATGGCCCTGCTCGAAGTGGACCGGCTCCAGACGCACTTCCGCACGCCGGACGGCGTGAACCGCGCCGTGGACGGCGTTTCCTTCCACGTCGAAGCCGGCGAAACGCTGGCCATCGTGGGCGAGAGCGGCTGCGGCAAGTCCGTCACCGCCATGTCCATCCTGCGGCTCATCCCGGAGCCGCCGGGCAAGATCGCGGGCTCCATCCGCTTCAACGGCCGCGACCTGCTGACCCTGTCCGACCGCGAGATGCGTAGCATCCGCGGCAACGACGTCAGCATGATCTTCCAGGAGCCGATGACCAGCCTGAATCCGGTGCTGACCGTGGGCCGGCAGATCGGCGAGACCTTGCAGCTCCACCAAGGCCTGTCGCGGCGGCAGGCCGAGGCGCGGGCGGTGGAGAGCCTCAAGCTGGTCGGCATCCCGGAGCCGCAGCGCCGGGTGCGCGAGTACCCGCACCAGCTCTCTGGCGGGATGCGGCAGCGGGTGATGATCGCCATCGCGCTCGCTTGCAACCCGAAGCTGCTGATCGCCGACGAGCCGACCACCGCGCTCGACGTGACCATCCAGGCCCAGATCCTCGACCTGATGCGCGACCTGAAGCACCGTGTCGGCGCCGCCATCGTCCTCATCACCCACGACCTCGGCGTGGTGGCCGAAGTGGCGGAGCGGGTGGTGGTGATGTACGCCGGCCGCAAGGTGGAGGAAGCCCCGGTCGGGCCGCTCTTCCGCGCGCCGAGGCACCCCTACACGCAAGGCTTGCTCGGCTCGATGCCGAAGCTCGGCTCGTCGCTCACCGGCGAAGCGACGCGCTTGGCGGAGATCCCCGGGCTCGTGCCCAGCCTGAAAACCAAGCTCGAAGGCTGCGTCTTCGCCTCGCGCTGCCCCTACGTGACCGACCTGTGCCGCAAGGTGGCGCCCGCGTTGGAAGAGAAGGCGCCGAATCACGTCGCCGCCTGCCACTACGCTCCGCGTGAGGGGGCGCTGGCGGCATGAGCGCGCCCCTGCTGGAGGTCATGGACCTCAAGAAGCACTTCCCCATCCGCGGCGGGTTCTTCGGCGGAGTCACCAAGCACGTCCTCGCCGTGGATGGCGTGTCCTTCCACATCGACCCCGGCGAGACCCTCGCGCTCGTGGGCGAGAGCGGCTGCGGCAAGTCCACCGTCGGCAAGGCCATCCTCAAGCTCTTCGACATCACCGCCGGGCAGGTGGTGCTGGACGGGCAGCGGATAGACGACCTTTCGCCGGGCACGCTCCGGCCCCTGCGCCGGCGCGTCCAAGTGGTGTTCCAGGACCCGTTCAGCTCGCTCAACCCGCGGATGCGGGTGCGCGACATCCTGGCCGAGCCCATCCGGAATTTCGGCCTCGCCAAGTCGGCGGCGGACCTCGACGCGCGGGTGGCCGACCTGATGGACAAGGTGCGCCTGCCGCGCGACGCCGTGGGGCGCTGGCCGCACGAGTTCAGCGGCGGCCAGCGCCAGCGCATCGGCATCGCCCGCGCGCTGGCGGCCGAACCCGACCTCATCATCTGCGACGAAGCGGTCTCCGCGCTGGACGTTTCGGTCAAGGCGCAGATCGTCAACCTGCTCCAGGACCTCCAGAACGAGCTGCGCCTCGCCCTGCTGTTCATCTCCCACGACTTGGCGATCGTTGAGCACATGACGCACCGGGTCGCGGTGATGTACCTCGGCAAGATCGTGGAGGTGGCGCCCAAGCGCAGTCTTTTCGCCGCGCCCAAGCACCCCTACACGGAGGCGCTGCTCTCCGCCGTGCCGGTGCCCATGCCCGGCGCGCAGCGCGAGCGCATCATCCTCAAGGGCGACGTGCCGAGCCCGATCAACCCGCCCAAGGGCTGCCGCTTCCACACCCGCTGCCGATACGCCTTCGACCGCTGCCGGGTGGAGGAGCCGCCGCTGGCCGCCGTGCCCACCGCCCTGGCGCCGGGCCACCTCGCCGCCTGCCACCTGCACGACCGCCCGGCGAACGACAACCCGTTGGCCGAAGCGAAGGGCGAGGCGGTGCTGCCGGTCTGAACGGCGTCGGGGCAGCGGGAGGGGCGCGTGGGCGAGCCGGTGCTGCTGGAGGTGCGCGAACGCCGCGGTCCGTTCGGCCGCGCCGTCAAGTGGACCTTTCTCGGCTTCCAAGTCGCCATGTGCCTGCTCCTCCTGGGCACCTGCGCCGTGGTCACGCCTTTCCTCGCCAACCCCGACGTCGAGGTGGCGGCGGGGGCGGGCCTGTTCGGGGTGATGGCCACGGGCCTGCTGTGGCTGGCGTGGCCGCTGGGCACGGTGCTGCTCGGCCTGCTCGTCCTCCTGACCCGCGGCCGCAAGCGCCTGATCGCCCCGCCGCCGCCGCCCTGACCCGGTCTTGCGGGGAGCGCAACGGCAACGCTTGACGGGGCGCGGAGGCGAGGCAACCTGTATTCCACGCTCGCGGCCTCCGGGCCGCGACAATCGGCCGGGGGAGAAGCGGGATGCCGCAGGTTACGCTGACGGTGAACGGGAAGAACAGCACGGTCGAGGTGGAGGGCCGCACGCTCCTGGTGGAGCTGCTGCGGGAGAAGCTCCGCCTGACGGGCACGCACGTCGGCTGCGACACCAGCCAGTGCGGCGCCTGCGTCGTGCACGTGGACGGCGAGAGCGTGAAAGCCTGCACCCTGCTCGCGGTTCAGGTCGACGGCTGCCAAGTGCTGACCATCGAGGGCCTGGCCGCGGCCGACGGCACCCTGCACCCGATGCAGGAGGCGTTCCGGGAATACCACGCCCTGCAATGCGGCTTCTGCACGCCCGGCATGGTGATGTCCGCCATCGACCTCGTGCACAAGCACCCCGAGGGCATGTCCGAGCGCGAAATCCGCGAAGGGCTGGAAGGCAACCTCTGCCGCTGCACGGGCTACCACAACATCGTCAAGGCCATCGCGGCCGCGCAGGACGTGATGCACGGCAAGCGGTCCGAGCTGGCGCGCGCCGCGGAGTAAGGCGCGGCCGGCGGGGAGGAAGAAGCAAGAATGAACGTCGTCGCGCCCTTCGAGGGCATCGGCGCCAGCGTGCGCCGGAAAGAAGACCTCCGCTTCCTGTCCGGCCGCGGCCAGTACACGGACGACATCGCCCGGCCCGGCCAAGCGCACGCCTACATCCTGCGCTCCCCGCACGCCCACGCCCGCATCCTGAAGGTGGACACAGCGGCGGCCCGCGCCATGCCGGGCGTGGTCGCGGTCTACACCGGGGAGGACACGAAAGGCCTCGGCGGCATTCCCTGCGGCTGGCAGCTCCACAACAAAGACGGCTCGCCCATGGCGGAGCCGCGGCATCCGGTGCTCGCGGAAGGCAAGGCCCGCCACGTCGGCGATCCGGTGGCGGTGGTGGTCGCGGAAACGCGCGCCCAAGCCAAGGACGCCGCCGAAGCGATCGAGGTCGAGTACGAGGTATTGCCTGCCGTGCCGACCCTGCGGGAAGCGCTCGCCCCGGGCGCCGCGCAACTCCACGACGCCGCGCCCGGCAATCTTTGCTACGATTGGCACATCGGCGACAAGGCCGTGACCGATGCCGCCTTCGCGCAAGCGCACAAGGTCGTCCGGTTCGAGACCACCAACAACCGTCTCGTCCCCAACGCCATGGAGCCGCGCGCCGCCATCGGCGACTACGACCCGACCACGGGCGAGCACACGCTCTGGACCACCAGCCAGAACCCGCACGTGATCCGCCTGCTCATGGGCGCCTTCGTGCTGAACATCCCCGAGTCCCGGCTGCGCGTGGTGGCGCCCGACGTGGGCGGCGGCTTCGGCAGCAAGATCTACCACTACGCCGAAGAGGCCATCGTCACCTGGGCGGCGTCCAAACTGCACCGTCCGGTGAAGTGGACGGCGGATCGCAGCGAGGCCTTCATCTCCGACGCCCACGGCCGCGACCACGTCACCACCTGCGAACTGGCGCTGGACGAGACCGGCAAGTTCCTCGGGCTGCGGGTGGACACCCTGGCCAACATGGGCGCCTACCTGTCCACCTTCGCGCCGTGCGTGCCGACCTACCTCTACGCCACCTTGCTGTCCGGCGTGTACGCCATGCCGACCATCTATGCCGAGGTGAAGGCGGTGTTCACCAGCACCGTCGCGGTGGACGCCTACCGCGGCGCCGGCCGGCCGGAGGCGACCTACCTGCTGGAACGGCTGGTGGACGTCGCCGCGGCGGAGACGGGCATGGACCGCGTCGAGATCCGGCGGCGCAACTTCATCCCGACGGACGCCTTCCCCTACCAGACGCCGGTGGCGCTGCAATACGACAGCGGCGACTACTTCTCGACGCTCGACGCCGCGCTGGAAACGGCGGGTTGGGCGGACTTCGAGGCGCGGCGGGCGGAAGCGGCGAAGCAGGGCAAGCTGCGCGGCATCGGCATCTCCACCTACGTCGAGGCCTGCGGCATCGCGCCCTCCGCCGTGGTCGGCTCGCTCGGCGCCCGCGCCGGGCTCTACGAGGTGGGCACCATCCGCGTCCACCCGACCGGCAGCGTCACCGTTCTGACGGGCGCGCACAGCCACGGGCAGGGGCACGAGACCACCTTCGCCCAACTCGTCGCCGACCGGCTCGGCGTGCCGCTGTCGCAGGTGGACGTGGTCCACGGCGACACGGCCAAGGTGCCCTTCGGCATGGGCACCTACGGCTCCCGCTCCCTGGCGGTCGGCGGCAGCGCCATGGTGAAGGCCATGGACAAGGTCGTGGACAAGGCGAAGAAGATCGCGGCCCACCTGCTCGAAGCTTCGGTGCAGGACATCGAGTTCGAGCGCGGCACCTTCCGCGTCGCCGGCACCGACCGCACCAAGGCGCTGGCCGAGGTTTCGCTCGCGGCCTACGTCCCGCACAACTACCCGATCGAGGAACTGGAGCCTGGGCTGGAGGAGACCGCCTTTTACGACCCCAAGAACTTCACCTACCCCGGCGGCTGCCACATCTGCGAGGTCGAGATCGAGCGCGACACGGGCAAGGCCCAAGTGGTGAACTTCACCGCCGTGGACGACGTCGGCCGCGTCATCAACCCGATGATCGTGGAAGGCCAGGTGCAGGGCGGGGTGGCGCAGGGCATCGGGCAGGCGCTGATGGAGGAGGCGGTCTACGACGAGGCCGGGCAGCTCCTCTCCGGCAGCATGATGGACTACTCCATGCCGCGCGCCGAGGACCTCCCCATGGTCGGCGTCGCCAACCACGTCACGCTCTGCACCCACAACCCGCTCGGCGTGAAGGGCTGCGGCGAGGTGGGCGCCATCGGCTCGCCGCCCGCGGTGATGAACGCCGTGGTGGACGCGCTCCGCGAGTTCGGCGTGCGGCACGTCGAGATGCCGGCCACACCGGCCAAGATCTGGAACATCATCAACGCCGGCGCCCAGCGCATGGCCGCGGAATAGGGAAGCGCGCGATGTACGATTTCGATTACCACAAGCCGTCCAGCGTCGCGGACGCGGTGAAGCTGCTCTCGGCCGACCCGGACGCGCGCGCCATCTCCGGCGGGCAAACGCTGCTGCCGGCCCTCAAGCACCGGCTCAACCGGCCGACCTACTTGGTGGACCTGTCCGGCATCGCCGAGCTGAAGGGCGTGAAGCGCGAGGGCGACAAGGTCACGGTCGGCGCCCTGACGCGCCACATCGAGGTGCAGAACAGCCCGGAGGTGAAGTCGGCCATCCCGGCACTGGCCCACATGGCCGCCGTGATCGGCGACATCCAGGTCCGCAACCGCGGCACCATCGGCGGCAGCGTCGCCAACAACGACCCGGCGGCCGACTACCCCTCCGCCGTGCTGGGCCTCGGCGCGACGGTCGTCACAGACAAGCGCCGCATCGCGGCCGACGACTTCTTCCAAGGCATGTTCACCACGGCGCTGGAGCCGGGAGAGCTGCTGACGGCGATCGAGTTCCCCATCCCCGAGAAGGCCGGCTACGCCAAGATGCGGAACCCCGCCAGCCGCTACGTTATGGTCGGCGTCTTCGTGGCGAAGACCAAAGGCGGCGTCCGTGTGGTTGTGAACGGCGCCGGCCCCGGCGTGTTCCGGCAGACGGAAATGGAGCAGGCCCTGTCCGCCAACTGGTCGCCCGACGCGGTGGCGGGGATCAAGCAGGCGTCCGAAGGCCTCAACAGCGACATCCACGGCAGCGCCGAGTACCGCGCGCACCTGGTCACGGTGATGGCCAAGCGGGCGGTCGCCGACGCCGGCTGACCGGCGGGGCGCCGCGGCGGCCGCCTAGGTGTCGCCGCCGCCCGGTGCGAGGGCCTGGAGTTGTCGCGCCGCGCTCCCGAGGGCGGCGCGGCGCATCCCCTCGTCGCAGGTCGGCCGCTCCCGGCGCAGCATGTCGAGCGCCTGCCCCTGCCACGCGCCATGCCAAACGGTGATGCGGCTCATCTCCGTTTCGGAGCGGCCCCGGTGGTGTCGGTGGTACGCCGTCAACGCCTGGAAGAGCCGCCCCCAGTCGAGCCGGCAATGCTCCAGCAACGCGTTCGCCACCGCGACGCGCTGCACCCGGTCCGCTTCCGCGTGCCCTATCGTCTTCTCCAGCGGCGTTTCCACGATTCTCAACGCCTCCTCGCGCGTGACGAGGCCGTCCATGGCCGCGCGGGCGGACCGGGGCTGGTGGGCCGCGGCGAGCACGAAGGAGAGCGCGGCCGTGAGAGCGATGAGGCGCATCGGGACCAGTCCACGAGCAACGCCCCATCGTATCGTTCTGGATTCGAGAAGCCCAGCCTTTTCCTGGATCTGCGTTGCCGGTGCGGCATGGAAGCGCGGCGCCGGAGTTTAGCCAGGGCAGGGGCGGGCGATGGGGCGGGCGATCGAGCGCTACTCCGGTCGCGGTTCCACCACCCGGAAGACCAGCGTCCCGTCGAGGCGCTCGCCGGTTGGGGACGAGGCGGCCCACTCCGCGCGGTACTCGCCCGGCCGCAACCGCGGCAGGCCCCTGCGCGGTTCGACGCGGGGAGTGGTGTCACGGGTCCGCCGCACGGCCTGCTCGGCGCCTGAACTATCGAAGACCTGCAGGCGGTCGAGCCGCATCGGCTGGTTGAAGCGCAGGCGGATCCCAGCGGGCGGGTCCGACATCGCCATGCCTTGCCCGGGCTCCGAGTGCAGCAACGCGGGCTGGCCCGAGGCGACGGCCGGCGCGGCGAGGAGTGCCGCGATGAGCGGAAAGGCAAGGCGCAAGGGGTCGTTTCCGTCAAAAGACGACCGCAACATGGGCCGGGGCCGCCCCGTCGGAAACTCCGGACGCCAGCGGGGGCGATGAACTTCTGTCCACCGCCCGTCCGCCCGCGCGCGCCGGCGCGCTTCAGGCGGCCGCGAGCGGCAGCCGCAGGCAGGCGTCTTCCAGCCGCAGCACCTCGCCCCATTCGGCGATCAGCCGCTGGTACGCGCGCCCCACCGGCCGGATGCGGCGGTCGAGGTCGTAAAGGCCGCGCGGGTTCACCTTCCCGTTCACCTTCCGCAGCGCCGTGTCCCAGTCCACCTGGTCGGTGAGCGAGTACCAAGTGAAGCCGAGCATCGGAACGCCGATCTGGCGCATCCGCATCAGCCCGCTCCACTGCTTCCACAGCCAGCGCTCCGACTCGTCGCCGCGCGGGCCCTGGTCCATGTTGGTTTCGGTGTGCATCACCGGCAGGCGGTAGCGCTCGTGGTACTCGCGCGTCACCGTGTCGTAGCCGAACACCTCGCCCACCCAGCGGCTCTTGCCGTCTGCGCCGACCAGGTGCTCGTTGGTCTGGTACCAGTCGTTGCCCATCACGCAGTGCCGGCGCAGGTCCTGGCGCATGAAGAAGTGGTAGTCCTCGCGCGCCATGCCGTTGTCCATGAGGTACTCGTACATGGAGGAGCAGACGCGCCGCCCGTAGTTGAGGTCGAGCGTCAGGAAGCGCTCGGCGTTGCGGTGCTCCGCGTGCGGCCGGGCGAGGGGGCATTCCGGGTGGAAGTGCTCCGTGGATTCGCTCTGGATGAAGATGGCGTCAGGCCGGACTCCGAGGATCGCGCGCATGGCGAGGACGTTGGCGCGCACGACGTTGCGGATGGCCGAGACGTAGCTGCGGTCGTCCGTGCGGCGCTCGTTCCACCAGCCGTACTTGGCGCTGAACACGGCGGTGATGAACATCTCGTTCACCGGCGTGTAGAGCTGCACCCAGGGGAATCGCCGGGCGAAGGCCTGGGCGTACTCGGCGAAGAGCTCCGGGAAGTCCGGGTTCTGGAAGTCCCCGATCCAGTCCGGCACGCCGAAGTGGCACAGGTCCACGATGGGCACGATCCGCAAGCGGCGCAGCTCGGCGAAGGTCTCGTCGGCGAAGGCCCAGTCGTAGAGCCCGGCGCCGCGCAAGGCGGTGTGGAGCTGCGGCCCGTAGCGCAGGAAGCCGCAGCCGATCTCCCGCACCAGCGAGAAGTCCTCGCGCCAGCGGTCGTAGAAGCCGCATTCGCCGAGCTGGTCCCGGCGAAGGCCGCCCGCCACGACAGGCGCGCTGTTCTCGATGCCGGTAGCGAACATGAAACCCTGCGCGGCGAGGGACTGCACGGCCGGGGGCATGGAAGGCGAGGCGTGGGGGGGAGCGGCGACGTCGAGCATGATGCGACCTGTCGGGATCGTGATTGAATACCGTATTCAGGATATCGCGAGTTCAATCACGTGAACAGTGCGTTATGATCCTCTATGCGAAGTTGTTGTCGAGCGCCCTCGCCGAACCGTCGCCAGGGGACGGAGAGGGTTGGCACGCGCCGAAGAAGCATGGGCGGTGCTCGGCGTCGAAATACAGATGCGCCGTGTCGAAATCCCGCTCGCTTTGCTGGGCACAGGGTGTCATGGTGCTTGGCCTAGCTCCGCTTCCTATCGGGCGGCGCGCGCGACGTCACAGAGACACAGGTTCAAGCAAGTGCCTTCGGATTTCGAAAATCAGGGCGGAGACGGGCCGATCGAGGCCCAGGTCAAGTGGTACAACGCCCGAAAGGGCTTCGGCTTCGTGCTCGGCCCGGACGGCCAGGACGTGTTCTTCCATGCTTCCGCTTTGACCGAGGCGGGAATCGAGCCCCCTGACACCGGTGACACCCTCGTCTGCGAGATCGGGACGGACCGGCAGGGCCGGCGCCTCGTCACCCGCATCACAGAGCTGAAGCGCGGCGAAGGCGGCGGAGCCGGCGCCGGTGCTGCGCGTCGCCCATTCGGCGGTGGTGGTGGCTTCGGTGATCGTCCCCCGCGCCGCGATTTCGGTGGCGGCGGTTTCGGCGACCGTCCCCCCCGTAGGGATTTCGGTGGCGGCGGCGGTTTCGGCGACCGTCCCCCCCGTAGGGATTTCGGCGGTGGCGGTGGTTTCGGCGGCGGCGGTGGAGGCTTCGGTGATCGCGGACCACCGCGCCGGGACTTCGGCGGTGGCGGCGGCTTCGGCGGCGGACCACGGCAGTTCGGCGACCGTCCCCCGCCCCGGCGGGATTTCGACCGTGACGCCGGCGGCCCAACCTACGACCTGACCGGCACGGTCAAGTGGTTCGACCAGGTGCGCGGCTTCGGCTTCGTCACCCCGGAAGACGGCGGGCAGGACGTGTTCCTGCACTCGTCCGTGCTCCAACGGGCCGGGCGGGCTGACGTGCAGCAGGGCGAGAAGGTTGACTTGGAGGTGCGCGACGGCCAGCGCGGCCGGCAAGCGGTGAACCTCAAGTAAGGCACCCTCCGGCGCGGATCCGCGCCTTCAGGCTTCGGTAGCGGTTCGGGCGCATGCTGCACGGCATGCGCCCTTTTCTGTTGCTCACCGTCACGCTGATCGCTCTCCACGCCGCGGCGGCGCCCGCGTCCGCGCCGCGCTGCACGCCCCAGCGGGAAGGGGAGGCGGCCTGCCTGGACGGCAAGCTGTGCGAATGCCGGCACGACCCCGGCGGAACGCTCACCGGACGCCGCGCCGGCATGCGCTGG
Organism: uncultured Acetobacteraceae bacterium; assembly: GCA_902805625.1. Classification (GTDB taxonomy): domain Bacteria; phylum Pseudomonadota; class Alphaproteobacteria; order Acetobacterales; family Acetobacteraceae; genus Craurococcus. The sequence goes on along the minus strand of CADCTL010000257.1, from coordinate 2,625 downwards.
AACTGCGGCGCGCTCCGGCCCGCCTGCGGCGCGGCGCCCGAGGCCGGGCCGGCCGAACGAGCGCCGCTCCCGGTGTTCCCAGCGCCAACCCCGCCGCCGGACTGGCGCTGACCCGGCCGGTATCGGACGCCGGCCACCGCGCGGTTTCGGTCGGTCGCGCGCCTCGGTACGCTTCGCCCCGCCAGGCAACAGGGGATGCTCCGCCATGAACCGCCGCGCCGTCGCGCGCCTGCTCGCGCCGCTCGCCCTCGTCGCGGCCGCGGCCCCGTCGCCCACCGGCGCGCAGGAGCCTTGGCCGTCCCGGCCCGTCACCGTCCTCGGCGGCTTCCCCAACGGCGCCGGCACGGACATCTACGCCCGCCGCTTGGCGGAGCCGCTCGGCCGCGCGCTGGGCGTGCCGGTCGTCGTGGACAACCGCACCGGCGCCGGCGGCAACATCGCCAGCGACTTGGTGGCCAAGGCGCGGCCGGACGGATACCTCTTCCTGCTGGCGACCGCCGGCACCCACGCCATCAACGCCAGCCTCTACCGCAACCTGCCCTTCGACCCCCTGCGGGACGTCACCCACGTCGCGTTGCTGGGCGACGTGCCGAACGTGGTGCTGGTGAGCCCAGAGCGCCGCCCGCAGTACCGCACCTGCGCCGACCTGCTCGCGGCAGCCCGCGCGAGGCCCGGCGCCCTCAACTACGGCTCCACCGGCAACGGCGCCTCCACGCACCTCGCCGGCGCGCAATTCTCCGTCGCCGCCGGGATCGAGCTGACCCACGTCCCCTACCGCGGCCAGCCGGGCGCGATGGCCGCGCTGCTCGCCGGCGACACCGACGTGTTCTTCAATCAGAGCGGCCCGTCCATAGGCCCGGTCCAGCAGGGGCAGGTGCGCGCGCTCGCCGTCACCACGCGCGCGCGCCTGCCGGCGCTGCCCGACGTGCCCACGGTGGAGGAAGCCTGCGGCCTCCCCGGCTTCGACAGCAGCACTTGGTACGCGCTGCTCGGCCCGCCGGGCCTGCCCGCGGCGGTGCGCGACCGGATGAACGCCGAAGTCGCCCGCATCGTCGGGGCGCCGGACTTCCGCCGCTGGCTGGTGGAAAGCCAAGGGATCGCCCCGCCAGAAGACCTCTCGCCCGAAGGCTTCCGCCGCGTCCACGAGGCCGACGTCGCGCGCTGGGCGGAGATCGTGCGGCGCTCCGGCGCCCGCGTGGATTAGCCGCCGGCCGGTGTCAGGCGGGCGACACCAGCTTGAGGCCGACGATGCCCGCCACGATCAGGCCGATGCAGGCGAGCCGCGCCGCGTCCGCCGCTTCCCCGAACAGGACGATGCCGAGGACGGCCGTGCCGAGCGTCCCGACGCCGGTCCAAACCGCGTAAGCGGTGCCCAAAGGCAAGGTCTTCAGCGAAAGGCCGAGCAGGCCGAGGCTGACGACCATGCTGCCGACGGTCAGCACGGTCGGGATCGGGCGCGTGAAGCCCGCCGTGTACTTCAGGCCGACGGCCCAACCGATCTCGAACAAGCCGGCGAGGACCAGAACGAGCCAAGCCATCACAGACCTCCAAGGTCCATGGCAGGGCCGTCCCCACCCGTGTCAGGGAAACGAGCGAGGTCGTCCTCGCCGCGGCAGCCAAATGGAGCCGACGAGCGCGGCGGTCAAGGCGGCGGCGCCCCGCGGGAGAGCTCGCGCCGCCGGAACAAAACGGGCTAAACTCGGCGGGCCGGCGTCCCGAACGCACCTTTTGTCCGAGGACGATCAGTGCGGGAAAGTAAGGCGGTAAGGAAGTAAGGAAGTAAGGCGACGCGGCCTCAACCCCCGCCCGGCGCGATCACCACCCAACTCGTGGTGACGTGCGCCGAAACCTCCTCCGCGCTTTCCGCCCGCAGCAGCACCTCACCGAACACCATCCGCTTGCCGCGCTTGAGCAGCCGCGCCTCGGCCAGCACCGGGCCGGGCGCGAAGGGCCGGAGGAAGTTCACGGTCATGGTCGAGGTCACGCTCTCGTCCCGCCCGCCCGTCACGCCGAGCAGCGCCGCCCACATCGCGACGTCGGCCAGCCCCATCAGGGCGGGGCCGGACACCGTACCCCCGGGCCGCAGCAGGTCTGGGCGGAACGGCAGGCGCACCACGGCGCGGCCCGCCGCCGCCTCCACCACCTCCACGCCCCAGCCGCCGGCGATCGGCACCCCGGCGTGGACGATGGCCTGGATCTCGGCGGCGGAGCATCGTTCGGTCGAAAAAGGCGCGGAATCGGCCATGCGGGTCCTGGCGCGGGTTGCGTGGAGGCGGAAGCCCTGCCGCGGCCGGCGGCGGGAGGCAAGGCCGCTAAGCGCCGCGGCGCACGGTGGGGCGCAGCCGCGAGGTGTCGAAGCCTTCGCGCCGCGCGATGGCGACGGCCGCGTCGTAGTCGCCGGGCGCCATGGCCGGGGTGCGCGAGAGCAGCCAAAGGTAGTCCCGGCCCGGGCTCCCCACCACCGCCCAACGGTAGTCGGGCGAGAGGCCGACCACCCAGTAATCCCCGTAGAAGGGCCAGAAGAAGCTCACCCGCAGCCTGGCGCCGCCGCTTCCCTCCACCGCGTAGGCCCGACCCTCGGCCATCCGCTCGGCCCCGCCCGCCGCGGCGTTGCGGCACCGGTTC
>CADCTL010000256.1 GCA_902805625.1 uncultured Acetobacteraceae bacterium | reverse complement strand
GCCGGCGCTGCATGACGTCCAGCACGGCCTTGTGCTCCCGGCGCGTGATGCGGCGCATCTTGGCCGGGGTGCACCGCGCCTTGATCGGGCGGGCCGGGCACCTGGTGGTCCAGTAGTGCCGCAGCAGCTTCCCGTTCTCGTCGACGCGGTTGAACCACCACTTCATGGTTTCGCCGGCAGGGCAGCGGTAGGCGTCCTGCTCGGGCAGGTGGACGAAGTCCTGCTTGCCGAACCGCCCGTCGGCCTTGGCACCCGAGGTCAGCGGCCTGGGCAGCAGCGGCGTCATGCCGGCCTGCCCGCAGGCCAGGATGTCCCCGCCCTTGTAGTAGCCCCGGTCGGCGATGGCGGTGAGCGCATTCTGCCCCGTGGCCTCCTGCGCCTGTCCGGCGATGCCGGAGAGCTGGCCGCGGCCGTGGCCGGGGTTGGTGACCTCGTGCGCCACGGTCAGGTGGCGCTCGGCATCGACGGCGGCCTGCACGTTGTAGCCGATGGTCCCGGTGCTGGTGCCGGTGCTGCTGGTCGCCGTGGAGCGCGCGTCCGGGTCGGTCAACGACACCTGCCGGTCGGGCGCGGCCCGGACCGCCTCCTCCATGGCTCGGAACCGCCGCACCGTCACACCCCGATCAACTGCTCCAACCCGATCGGGAAGTGGCGGCACCGCACGCCCGTCGCGTGCCAAACCGCGTTCGCCACCGCCCCCGCCGTGCCCGTTATGGCGATCTCCCCCACGCCTTTGATCCCCAACGGGTTCACGTGCGGGTCGTGTTCGTGCACGAGGATCGCTTCCAGCGACGGCACGTCGGCGTTCACCGGCACGTGGTACTCCGCCAAGTTGGCGTTCATCACCCGGCCCGTCCGGCCGTCCGTCACCGCCTGTTCGTGCAGCGCGAAGGACACGCCCCAGACCATCCCCCCTTTGTACTGGCTGCGCACCATCCTCGGGTTGACCACCCGGCCGGCGGCGAATGCCCCCACCAGCCGCGTGCAGCGGACCTGGCCGAACTCGGGATCGACCTTCACCTCCGCGAACACCGCCCCGTGCGCGTGCATGGCGAAGGCGGCCTGGGCCGCCGGGTCTGCGGCGCCGGTGCCGCGCCCCTCGATCTCGCCCAGCCCGGCGCGCGCCAGGATGTCGGCGTAGCCCTCGCTCCGCGCCTCGTCGTCGCGGCGGTGCAGCCGGCCGTCACGCGCAACCACGCCCGCGTTGCCGGCTCCGAACAGCGGCGAGCGCCGGTCCCTCGTCGCCAAGCCCGCCAACTTCGCGATCGCGTCGGCGCCGGCCCGGTCGATGGCGACGCCCGCCGTCGCCGTGTGGGCGGAGCCGCCGGCGAGGCCCGCGTCCGGCAGGGCGGAGTGGCCGGACCGGAATTCGATCCGGTCCAGCGGCAGCCCCAGCCCGTCCGCGGCGATCTGCGCCAGCGCGGTCCAGGCGCCCTGGCCCATGTCGTGCGCGCCGGTTTCCACCACGCCCGTGCCGTCGGCCTTCAGCACCGCGCGGGCGTGCCCGGCGAACATCAGCGCCGGGAAGATGGCCGTGCCCATCCCCCAGCCGACCAGCAGCCCGGCCTCGTCCCGCATCCGCCGCGGCGCCAGCGGACGGCGCGACCAGCCGAAGCGCTCGGCGCCCTGGGCGTAGCACTCGCGCAGCGCCTTGGAGGAGAACGGCCTGCCGGACGACGGCTCCACCTCGGCGTAGTTCTTCAGGCGGAACGCGAGCGGGTCCATGCCGCAGGCCTCGGCCATTTCGTCCACCGCGCTCTCCAGCGCGATGCTGCCGGGGGCCTCGCCGGGCGCGCGCATGAACATGGGCGTGCCGGTGTCGAGCCGGACGGCGTCGTGGCCCGTGAGGAGCGCCGGGGTGGCGTACAGCGCGTGCGCCACGTCGGCCGCCGGCTCGATGAAGTCGTCGAACGTGCTGGTGGCGGTGCGGGCCTGGTTGGCGATGGCGGTGAAGGCGCCGCCGGCATCCGTGCCCATGCGGATGGTCTGCCGCGTGGGGGCGCGGTGGCCGACCGGGCCGTACATCTGCTCGCGGCGCAGCACCAGCTTGACCGGGCGGCCGACCAAGCGGGCGGCCAGGATGCCCAGCACCTGCGGCCCGTTCAACAGCCCTTTGGAGCCGAACCCGCCGCCCAGGAACGGGCTGCGGATCGTGATGCCTGCCGGCGGGATGCCGAACAACCCGGCGATCCGCGCCTGGGTCAGCGCCATGCCCTGGCTGGGCGTGTCGATGGACAGGGTGTCGCCGTCCCACGCCGCCACGATCGCGTGCGGCTCCATCGCGTTGTGGTATTGCGCGGGCGTCTCGTAGGTCGCCTCCAACCGGTGCGACGCCGCGCGCAGGCCGCTTTCCACATCCCCGTGCCGCGCGGACGCCGGGTTGCCGGCGCCCACGACCTTCGGCGCGAAGGGTTCAGCCCCGTCCAGGCCGACGCGCGCAGGCTCCGCCTCGTAACGCGGCGCCAAGAGGGCCGCGCCCTCGGTCGCCGCTTCCAGCGTTTCGGCGATCACCACCGCGACCGGCTGCTGCGGGTAGCGCACCCGGTCGTTCTGTAACACGTCCATCCTGAAGGCGAACGGCGACTCCTTGCCGTCCGGATCCCCCGCCAAGGGTGGGCGGTTCACCGGCGTCATCACCTCCACGACGCCGGGATGGCCCTTCGCGGCGGCCAAGTCGAACCCCAGCACCCGGCCGCGCGCCACCGTGCTGACCGCCAACACCGCGAACAGCATCCCGGGCGGGTGGTTGTCGGCGGCGTAGCGTGCCTCGCCCGTGACCTTCAACGGGCCGTCCCGCCGCGTGAGCGGCTGCCCGATGCTGGAGCCGTGGCGCAAATGGGCCGGCGCGGAGGTGAGCGCGATGTCAGACATGGACGGACGCTCCGGGGGCGGGCGCAAAGGGGGAAGCGGGCAGGGCGGGCACGCGCTCGGGCGTGCCGCCAGCGGCCATGGCCAGCGCACGGGCGACGATGCGCCGCGCCAACTCGATCTTGAAGGCGTTGCCGCCGGACGGCTCGGCGCCCGTGAGCGCCGCCTCCGCCGCACGGCGGAACGACGCCGCATCCGGCTGCGCGCCGGCCAACGCCGCTTCCGCGTCGTGGGCGCGCCAAGGCTTCAGGGCGACGCCGCCGAGCGCGATCCGGGCCTCCGCGATCCGGCCGGCCTCCATGCGCAGCGCGGCAGCCGCGGACACCACGGCGAACGCGTACGACGTCCGCTCCCGCACCTTCAGGTAGCGTGCATGCGCGGCGAACCGCGCCGCCTCGGCCGGCAGGCGGACAGCCACGACCAGGTCGCCTGGTTCCAGCACCGTCTCGCGCTCCGGCGCGGCGCCGGGGAGGCGGTGGAAGTCCAGCAACGGCACGTCCCGCCGCCCGGCCTTGCTTTCGATTTCGACCGTCGCGCCTAGCGCGGCGAGCGGGACGCAGAAGTCGGACGGGTGGGTAGCGATGCACGACCCGCTCCATCCCAGGACCGCGTGCAGCCGGTTCTCGCCGCCGCGCGCGTCGCAACCGGCGCCGGGCTCGCGCTTGTTGCAGGCGCTGGCGAGGTCGTAGAAATACGCGCACCGCGTGCGTTGGAGCAGGTTGCCGCCGACGGTGGCCGCGTTGCGCAGCTGGGCCGACGCGCCGGAGAGCAGCGCCTCGGCCACCGCCGGGAAGCGGCGGCTGAACGCCGGGTCGTGCGCCAGGTCGGCGTTGCGCACCAGCGCCCCGACCCGCACCCCGCCATCGGGCGCGTGCTCGATCCGGTCGAGTCCCGGGAGGCGGTTCACGTCCACCAGGCGGGTGGGTCGGGCGACGCCGCCCTTCATGAGGTCGAGCAGGTTGGTGCCCGCGGCGTGGTACGCGGCGCCCGGCGCGGAGGCGGCGGCCACGGCCTCGGCGACCGTCGCGGGGCGGACGAACTCGAAACTGTTCATGCCGCTTCGCTCCCCCTGGCCAGGCGGCCTTGCGCGTCGAGCACCGCCTCCGTGATCCCGGCGTAGGCCCCGCACCGGCACAGGTTGCCGCTCATGCCCTCGCGCACCCGCTCCGGGTCGTTGCCGGCATGCCCCTCCGCGATCAACCCCACCGCGCTCATGATCTGGCCCGGCGTGCAGAATCCGCACTGGAGCGCGTCGTGGGCGATGAACGCCGCCTGGACCGGATGCAGCTCGCCGCCGCTGGCCAAGCCTTCGATCGTCAACACGTCCGCGCCGTCATGGGCGGCCACGAGCGCCAGGCACGCGTTGGTCCGCCGCCCGTCCAGCAGCACGGTGCATGCGCCGCATTGCCCGCGGTCGCAGCCCTTCTTGGTGCCGGTCAGGTGCAGGCGCTCGCGCAGCAGGTCGAGCAGCGTGACCCTCGGGTCCTCCAGTTCCACCCGGTGCGGGGCGCCGTTGACGGTGAGTGCGATCGACAAGCCCATGCTACACCCCAGTGGCGGCGGCCGGATGCGCCCGGCACGACGGGACATAGAATGCGGAGGGTGGCTCCGTTTTGCAAGGGACGGGACCGCGTGGACGAGGGGCCGGGCAGGACGGGACGGCGGCCGCGCGCGGATGCGGCCCGCAACCGTGCGCGCGTGCTGGAAGCCGCCAAGGCGGTGTTCAGCAGCGGCGGCCCGCAGGCCAGCCTGGATGCCGTGGCGCGCCAGGCCGGGGTCGGCATCGGCACGCTGTACCGCCACTTCCCGACCCGCGAGGCCCTGTTCGAGGCGGTGTACCGCCGGGAGGTCGAGCAGCTGGTGGAGCTGGCCGGGCAGTTGGCAGAATGTCCTGCGCCGGTCGCGGCGCTGCGGCGCTGGCTGCGCGCCAACGTCGAGTTCGTCGCCACCAAGAAGGGCATGGCCGCCGCGCTCGCGCTCGCCGCCCACGGCTCCACGGAGCTGTCGGCCTACACGGCCGAGCGGCTGACGGGCGCGGTCCGCCGCTTGATGGACCGGGCCGCAGCCGCCGGCGAGTTGCGCGCGGACATCGGGCCGGAGGACGTGCTGCGCATGCTGGTCGCGCTGTGCTACGGGTCGGACGCCGCCGGGTGGCAGGCGAACGTCCTGCGGCTGCTCGACGTGTTCGTGGACGGGCTGTGCCGCCCGGCGGAGCGGTGACCGGGGCCGCTCCGCAAGCACGGGGTCGGCAAGCGGTTCGTCGCCGCCACTCGCGCAGCCCACGATGCGTTTTCCGTTCCGCTGGTTCTGCAATGGGCCGCCGGTCGTCAACCTCCAGAGCGCATCCAATCGGCGGTTTCGTGCTTCTGCCCGTGGTCGGCGCGAGGCCGCCACCTGATGGTTCATGAGGGAGCCGGAGGGGGATCTACCCAGCGTCCGACACGGGGCGGGTCGTCGGGTCGGAGCCGACCGACAGGGATGCCGACGACGGCTCGCGGGTCGGTCACCTGCTCGACCAAGCCGATGGGCCGGTCGCGTCCCTCACCGGCGACGGCGCGTACGACCGCGACGATGTCTACGCCGAGGTCACGGCCCGCCATCCCGGCGCGGCCGTCGCCGTGTCGCCGCGCTCGAGCGCGGTGCCGAGCGACACCGCCGAGACCGCGCCGACGCAGCGGGACGCGCATCCGCAATGCACCGCAAAGCGCGGCCGTGCGGGCCGGCAGCGGGCGTCGGGGTGCGACTGGCGCGCCCTGGCGGCGTCCGACGTGTCGCGCTGGAAGCGGGTCATCGGCGATGGGCTCCGCTTCCGGAGGATGGGCGGCGGGAACCGAGGTGGCGGTCGCGGCCGAAGTGCTGAACCGCATGCTCGAGCTCGGACGCCCGGAGCACGCCCGCATCGCGTGAGCGCGGAAGAGGGCGGGGCGCACTGCGCCCGTAACCCTGATCCATGCACCACGGTGCCCACCACGCCCTGCCCGTGGCTTCCGTCTAGGGCGACGGCACCACCTCGTCCTCGGACCGGCAGTTCTTCCGCTCGGCCCGGCGGGGCCACTTTTACACCCACGTCTCCAACCAGCATGGCCCCTACAGCGCGCGGCTCTTGTCGGCGACCGGCCACGAAGCCTCGTACGTGCTCGACGGTCTGCTGCACCACGGCACGGCGCTCCGTGCCGGCACGCATTTCACCCCTGGCGCGGAGCCGCCGGTCCGGGACTGGATGCAGCCTTCGGCATGCGATGCAGGCTGCCGCCGCCGCGACCGCCCCGTCAACGCCGGCACGCTCGATCCGCGTGGAGACAGACCGTAGTTCGCGCTTCGGCCGGGCGCGTCGCGCGCCCGCGGAGAACCACACCCCGAAAACCGTGTTGGATGTGTGCCGGCGAGGTTGCCGTTCACCGCCCCGCGGCTCTGACCCGAGAAGACGCTTGATTG
>CADCTL010000255.1 GCA_902805625.1 uncultured Acetobacteraceae bacterium | reverse complement strand
GTGCATCACCTGCCAAGCCAACGAGCGGCTGGTGCTGCGCTCCGCCGCGGTGCGGTCGGCCTTCGCGGCGAAGAACGTCGCCGGGCTGAAGGGCGATTGGACGCGCGGCGACGCCGCCATCGGCGCCCTGCTGCGGCAGCACGGGCTGGAGGGGGTGCCGCTCTACCTGCTCTACCCGGCCGGCGGCGGGCCGCCCGCCCTCCTGCCGGAGTTGCTGACGGACACTGTGGTTCTGAAAGCGCTAGGGGCCGGGTAGCGGTCGGCGGTCTGATCGCTGCTGCGGGCGTCGAGCGCGGGCGTACATCACAGCGTCGGACAGCCCCACGGCGTCGAGGCGGTTTTGTTGTTCTCGTGCGCAGACTCAGCGCGGCGCGCAAGTTCCATCAAGAGAAGGAGAGATCCGGCCCAATAAGCAATCCAAGGTTGCTATTTTATTTCGATACCGGCACTTTATTGATGATGTTCGTCGATGAGGTTCCGATGCTTCGCCGCCACGTTCTAGGGTTGACCGCCGCCGGCCTCTTCGCGCCCTCCGTGCTGCGCGCCCAGGGCGCTTGGCCAGAAGGCCCGGTCCGCATCATCGTGCCGTTCCCGCCGGGCGGCTCGACGGACACCATGGCCCGGATCGTGCAACCGAAGCTGTCGGAGGTTCTAGGGCGTCCGGTCGTCATCGAGAACCGGGGCGGCGGTTCCGGGTCGGTGGGCGCGACCGAAGCGGCGCGCGCCGCGCCGGACGGCCACACATGGCTGCTCGCCTACGACAACGAGGCGACCAACCAGACGGTTATGCACCTGCCCTACCGCCTGATGCAGGCCTTCGCTCCGGTAAGCCTGGTAGCGACCGGGCCGCTGGCCATGGTCGCGCACCGGAGCACGCCCTGGAAGACCTTCCAAGACGTGGTCGCCGCCGCGAAGCAGGCGCCGGACACCATCAGCTACGCCAGTTCCGGCACCGGCGGACTCGCGCACGTCTCCACCACGCTGTTGCAGCAACTCGGTGATTTCAAGCTGACGCACGTGCCTTACCGCGGCGGCGGCCCCGCCTTGCAGGACGCTTTGTCCGGCCAGATGCCGCTGTTCATGTCGAACGTCGTCATCATCAGCCAGCACATCCGTGCCGGCACCCTCCGTCCGCTCGGCGTCACCACCGCGGGCGAAACGCGGCATGTGCCGGGCGTCCGGAGTTTCGCGCAGCAGGGCTTCGCCGGCTTCGAGGCGCCGACCTGGTGGGCGATGCTCGGGCGCGCCGGCACGCCGGAGCCGATCCTGCGGCGGATGGGCGAAGCCGTGCAGCAAGTGTTGTCCATGCCCGACATCCGCGGCCGCATCGAGGAGCAGGGCGCCGACGTGGCGGCCGGCGGCGCAGAGCGCTGCCGCCGCTTCCTCAACAGCGAAGTCACGAAGTGGGGCCGGGTGATCCGCGACAACAACATCACCCTGGAAAGCTGACCGGGCCGGCCGGTCCCGCTTCCGGGCAGGGTTCGTCTGTCCGCGAGGTGAGATCGGCCGAGACTCGCACCGGGGCCGGGAAGCGGGCCGGCCATCTGCGGGCCGCCCGGCGAGCCCGGCAGCGACTTCGACATCGCCCACGCCGCCGGTGCTCCTGCCGGGCCGGCGCCGCGCTCTGGAGGGACGTTCTCGTGCGCCGCTTCCTTCCCGTCCGCCGGGCCGTCGCCGCTCTTCTGACGGCCGCGAGCGTCCTGTCCGCGCTCCCTGCTCCGGCGGTTGAAGCCCCGCCCGCGTCCGGGTTGTTGTCGTGGCGCCCGGTCGGGCACGGGTACGCCCACATCACCTTGCCCGACAGCGCCTCCCCGGCGGTTCATGAAGACCACGCCTTGCCGGTGGTGTTCGTGCTGCCCGACGAGGGTTGGGACGCGCGCCGCGTGTGGCCTTACCTCGACCACCTCTCGCTATTCGGCGTGACGGTCGTGGAGTTGTGGCCCGACGATGACGGGCGCTTCGGCCTCGCGGAAGCGCAGGCCGCCATCGCGTCCGCCGCTGAGGAGTTCGGCCTCGACCCGTCCCGCGTCGCGCTGCTCGGCTTCGGCAAGGGCGGAAGGCTGGCGCTCGCGCTCGCCGGGCCGGACCGGCCCGTCGCCGCGCTCTACCCGGTCTGCGACGGGGCGTTGGTGCCCGATCCGGGCGCGCGGGTGATGGTGCTGCACCCCGATGAGGCGTCGGAAGCGCGGGCCTGCGCCGCCCTGGTCGCCGGACGACCGGGCGCGCGTTCGGGACGCGCGTCGGCGGGGGCGGGCCACGGCTGGGACGCGGTGATCGAACGGAACAGCGGCCGCATCCTGCTGCCTCGCCCCGACGGCTCGAACAGCGGGGCTGGACGATTGCCCGCCCAACCGGACAGGTCGGCGACGTTCCGCGCGGCGCGAGCGGTTTCGGACTTCCTCCTGAGCGAATGACGCGGAAGCGCCCCGGCCACCCGCCATCGCAACGGACGAGGTGGCGGGCGCACTCTGCGGGGAAAGAGGCCGAGCGACTGTCCGGCGGCGCCCCGGAGGGCTTCGGTGCGCGGGTTGCCGCGTCGCGTGGCGGGGCCTGCGTCGCGGACACCGGGAGACGTCCACGGCGACCGCACGACCGATTCCGGGATTTCACACCGCCGTCGCGCCGCCGTCATTGCGGCGTCTCGGAAGGGCGGTTATCGCCCGGGTCGATGGATGTTGTGGCCCGCGCCCCGATCGACGCCCTCCGCCCCCGGCGCCTGCGGCGGCGCAAGCCGCTGCGCTTCCGCCAAGCGCTGCCCGGCGGCCACTTCGGCGACATCTTCGGCGAGCGGCGCCTCGGCGGGCGCTTCCGCGCGATCCGGCGCATAGCCTCCGTGCTGCTCTGGACGCTGGTGGCCATCCCTGTGCAGGCCGTGCTGCACCAACTTCCCGGACGGGCCAAGGTGGGCTTCGGGCGCTTCTACCACGCCACGCTCTGCCGCCTGATCGGGCTGCGGGTGCAGGTGATCGGGACGCCGGCCACGCACGACGGCCCCGGCGGGCGGCCGGTGCTGTTCCTTTCCAACCACTCCTCCTGGCTGGACGTGCTGGTGCTGGGCGGCGTGCTGGACGCGTGCTTCGTGTCCAAGGCCGAGGTGGCGCGCTGGCCGCTCATCAACATCGTGGCGAAGCTCGGCCGCACCGTCTTCGTCAGCCGCAGCCGCCGCGCGACCGGGCACGAAGCGGATGCCATGCGGGCCCACATGGCCGCCGGCGAGAGCCTCATCATCTTCCCGGAAGGCACCAGCAACGACGGCACCCGCACCCTGCCCTTCCGCTCCAGCCTCCTCGGCGCGGCGGACGCGGCGCGGCAGGTGCAGCCGGTGTCGCTGGTGTACGACAGGCTGGGCGGCCTGCCCGCCTGCCGGCGCGACCGGCCGCTGTTCGCTTGGTACGGCGACATGGACATCGGCAGCCACTTCTGGCGGCTGGCGCGGCGCGGCGGGGCGGGCGCGACGATCCTGCTGCACGAGCCTTTCAGCCCGGCGGCGCTGCCGAACCGGAAGGTCCTGGCGGCCGAGGCCGGGCGCATCGTGGCGGAGGGCGCGGCGGTGCTGCGGCAGAACCGGCCGGCGGTGCCCTTGGCGGCGCCCGTTTTTCCAGAACTCGTCGCTTGACCCGCGGGCCGCCGGCATCAGAACCTAAGCGGGTGCATCGATTCGCCCCGCCCGCCGGACCGCCCAGGGAGTCCCTGGCCGCTTGACCCCCGGCCCCGCCCCGCGCATTTGCCGCGCGGAACCCGGCGCCCCCTCGCGCCCGGGCGTCATGGGATCGGGCATTTCTGACATGGGCGAAGCGACGGCGCCCCCCCGCAAGCGGCTGTTCATCCGCAGTTGGGGCTGCCAGATGAACGTGTACGACAGCGGCCGCATGGCCGACGTGCTGGCGCCGCTGGGCTACGGGCCGGCGGCGGCGCCGGACGCGGCCGACATGGTCATCCTCAACACCTGCCACATCCGCGAGAAGGCCTCCGAGAAGCTGTTCTCCGAACTCGGCCGGTTGCGCGCGGTGAAGCGGGAGCGGGAAGCAACCGGCGGGCGCATGGTGCTGGCCGTGGCGGGCTGCGTGGCCCAGGCGGAGGGGGCGGAGATCACCGCCCGCGCGCCTTGGGTGGACATCGTGCTCGGCCCGCAGACCTACCACCGCCTGCCGGAGATGGTGGCGCGGGCCAGCCGGGCCGCGGGCGCGGTCGTCGAAACCGACTTCCCGGCGGAATCCAAGTTCGACCACCTGCCGGAGGCCGGCGCCGCGGCGCAGGGCGTTTCCGCCTTTCTCACCGTGCAGGAGGGCTGCGACAAGTTCTGCTCCTTCTGCGTGGTGCCCTACACCCGCGGCGCCGAGTATTCCCGGCCCGCCGCCGCCGTGCTGGCCGAGGCGCGGCGGTTGGTGGCGCAGGGCGCGCGCGAGATCGCGTTGCTCGGGCAGAACGTGAACGCTTACCACGGGGACGCGCCGGGCGGCGGCACCTGGGGCCTCGGGCGGCTGTTGCGCGAGTTGGCCGAGATCCCCGGCCTCGCGCGGCTCCGCTACACCACCAGCCACCCGCGGGATGTGGACGACGCGCTGGTCGAGGCGCACCGCGACCTGCCGCAGCTCATGCCGTTCCTGCACCTGCCCGTGCAGTCGGGCAGCGACCGCGTGCTGGGGGCGATGAACCGCGGCCACACCGCCGCCGACTTCCTCCGCGTGGTCGAGCGTTTGCGCGCGGCACGTCCGGACCTCGCGCTCTCCTCCGACTTCATCGTCGGCCACCCCGGCGAGCGCGCGGCCGACTTCGACGCCACCCTCGCCCTGGTGCGGGAGGTGGGCTTCGCGCAGGCCTACAGCTTCAAGTATTCACCCCGCCCTGGAACACCGGCGGCATCGGCGCCACATGCAGTGCCGGAGGCCGATAAGGACGCGCGGTTGCAGGCGCTGCAAGCCTTGCTGCGGGACCAGCAGGAGCAGTTCAACCGCTCGCTCGTCGGCCGGACCATCCCCGTGCTCCTCACCGGCGCGGGGCGCCATCACGGTCAGGTGGCGGGCCGATCACCTTGGCTGAACCCGGTGCATCTTTCCGCGCCCGGCGCGTTGATCGGACAGGTGGTGCCGGTCGCCGTGCTCGCCGCGCACACCAACTCGCTCTCCGGCACGCTGGCGGCCGGAGCGGCGATGGCGGACAGCAGCCAGCGCCGAGAGGAGCCCGCCCCCGCTTGAACCACGCCATCGCCTTCCGGCAGCCTGAGCCCCAAGGCCACCCCCGCGCCGCCATGCAGCGCGCCGCGTTGGCCGCCTCCCCCGAACAGCGGTCCGTGACCCTTCAGTTCGACGACAACGGGCTCCTGCCGCTGCTCTACGGCGAACACGACCGACATTTGGCGCGGATCGAACAGCGATTGGGGATACGGCTCGGGTCGCGGGGCAACCGGATCACCATCGCCGGGGCCGCCGGGCGCACGGAGACCGCGGAAGCGGTGTTGCGCGAGTTGTGGCGCCGGCTGGAGCGCGGCCAGTCGGTCGGCACGGCGGAGGTGGAGGCGGCGCTCCGCATGGCGGAGGGCGAGGCCGAGGGAGACCCGCGCCTGCCGCTCCAGGACAAGCCGGAGATCCGCACCCGCAAGGGCGCCATCGCGCCCCGCACCCCGGCCCAGGCCGCCTACATAGAGATGCTGGCGCGGCAGGAGATGGTGTTCGGCGTGGGCCCCGCCGGCACCGGCAAGACCTACTTGGCGGTGGCGCAGGGCGTGGCGCTGCTCCAGGCCGGGCGGGTGGACCGCATCGTGCTGAGCCGGCCGGCGGTGGAGGCCGGGGAGCGGCTTGGATTCCTGCCCGGCGACATGAAAGAGAAAGTGGACCCCTACCTCCGTCCACTTTATGATGCATTGCACGACATGCTTCCCGCCGAACAGGTCGCCCGCCGCATCACCTCGGGCGAGATCGAGATCGCCCCGCTGGCCTTCATGCGGGGCCGCACCCTCGCGCATTGCTACGCGATCCTGGACGAGGCGCAGAACACCACTGCCGCGCAGATGAAGATGTTCCTCACCCGCATGGGCGAGGGCACGCGCATGGTCGTCACCGGCGACCCGACCCAGGTGGACCTGCCCGCCGGCCAGCGCAGCGGGCTGGTCGAGGCGCTGGAGGTGTTGGATGGCGTCGGCGGCATCGGCGTGACCCGCTTCGACGAGCGGGACGTGGTGCGCCACCCGCTGGTGGCGCGGATCGTGGCCGCTTACGGCCGCGCGGATGACGCCCGCGGCGCCCGCGACCGGGCGGCCGAAGCCGGGTCTTCCGGCGGCCAAGGCGAGCGAAGGGGGAAGAAGGACAGGGATGGAGCCGGGAAGTAGTCCCACCGGCGGCGACGCGGGCCAAGCGCCCGCTTCCGCCGCCGGGAGGAAGAAGGCCCTGGAGGTCGAGGTGGTCCTCCAGGACACCGGCTGGCGGCGGTTGCTGCCGCGGGCCGAAGCGCTGGCCCGCCGCGCCGCCGGCGCCGCGTTGCGGGGGACAGGCGCGGGCGGAACGCTCACCGTGCTCCTCGCCGATGACCGCGAATTGCGCCGCTTGAACGGCGAGCACCGCGGCAAAGACAAGCCGACCAACGTGTTGAGCTTCCCCGGCGACGGCGTCGCCGGGCACCTCGGCGACATCGCCCTCGCCCTCGGCACGGTGCGGCGCGAAGCCGAGGCGTCCGGGCGACGCCCGGCGGCACATTTCGCGCATTTGGTGGCCCACGGCGCGCTGCACCTGCTCGGGCACGACCACCTCGCCGCGGGCGAAGCGCGGCGGATGGAGCGCGCGGAAGCCCGCGCCATGCGCCGCCTCCGCCTGCCCAACCCCTGGAAGGAAGCGGGCGCGGCTTCGGCGGGGATCGTGGCATGAGCGGCTTGCAGGACCTCACCGCCCGCAACGGCGGCGCCGCGGCAGCGGCGACGGAAGCGCGGAACGGCCTGTTCTGGCGCCTGCAATCCCTGCTCCGGCGGCGGGAAGCGGAAAGCGTCCGCGACCGCATGGAAGAGCTGATCGAGAAGCAGGACGAGCCGGCGCGCGAAGGCGCGCTGGAGCGCGCCGACGGCCTGGATGCGCAGGAGCGCGCCCTGCTCGGCAACGTGCTGAAGCTGCGCGGCAAGACGGCGAGCGACGTGATGGTGCCGCGCGCCGACATCATGGCCATGCCCGAGGACTTCACCCTGGAGCAGGCCATCCGGCTGATCCAGCGCGACGGGCACAGCCGCTATCCCGTGTACAGCGGCCAGCTCGACGAGATCGTCGGCATGGTCCACATCAAGGACGTCTTCGCCGCGGTGGGGCGGGAGGCCGCCTTCGACATGAAGGCCATCCTCCGCAAGCCGCTGCTGGTGGTGCCCTCCGTCCCCGTGCTGGCCCTGCTGTTGCAGATGCGGCAAGCGCGCATCCACATGGCGCTGGTGGTGGACGAGTACGGCGGCATCGACGGCCTCGTCACCATCGAGGACCTGGTCGAGACCATCACCGGCGACATCGCCGACGAGCACGACGAGCCGGGGCCGCCGCAGATGGTGGAGCGCCCCGACGGGACGCTCGACCTGGACGCCCGCACGCTCGTGTCGGCCTTCGAGGAGCGCTTCGGCCCGGTGCTGACGGCCGAGGAGCGCGCCGCCGACATCGACACGGTGGGCGGGCTGGTTTTCACCCTGGCCGGCCGGGTGCCGGCGCGGGGCGAGTTGGTGTCGCACGAGTCCGGCCTGGAATTCCGCGTGCTCGACGCCGACCCGCGGCGCGTCCGCAGGCTCCGGGTGCGGCGGCCGGGCGCGCAACCGGGCCAGGACCAAGGCCAGAAGCAGGCGGCTGAGTAGGCGCGGGCGGTCCGCACAAGCGAGGAGGGTGGCATGGCGTTCAAGGGCAAGCCGCCGGGCAGCGGGTCGGGGGAGATGTCGCGCCGGACGCAGGCGCTGCGCCCCTCCATCGCCCTGACCCCGGCCGAGGCGAGCAAAGCACGCTCCTTGCGCCGGCGCGGCGACGCGCCGCCGGACATCGCGGCGCGCTTCGGCGTGCCCGTCGAGGAGGTGGAGAAGGCGCTGGTGCAGATGCGCAGCCCGCGTCCCGAGACCACGCGCGGCACGCTGAACGTCACCCTCGCCGCGCACCGCTTCGTCATGGGCGAGCGCCAGGGCGACGAGCCGCTGTGGCAGACCATAGATCGGATCGTGGACGAGCTGATCCGGCTGCGTGCGGCGGCCGAGGGCGGGGCGAAGGCGATGCCGACTCGGCGGCGGGGAGTGGCGGCGCGGCGTGCGGACGACATGCTGCCCGGGCTGCTGCCGGAGTTGCCGGCCGGTTAGAGCTGGCCGCCGCTCACTCCCCGAGCAGCGCGACGCCGCAGGCGGCCGCCGCTTCGCGCAGCTTCCGGTCGAGCGAGGCCAACGGCAGGCCGAGGCGCAGCGCCAGTTCGAGATAACTGGCGTCGTAGAGGGTCAGGTCGCGCGAGGAAGCCAAGTGCAGCGCGTCGCCCCAGGCGTGGGCCGCCGTGTGCGGGTCGATACGGATCGGCAGTTCCTTCAGCGTCGCCAAAGCCTGCTGGCGTTCGGCCAGGGCGATGCGGCCCCGGCGTTCCGCCGCGAGCAGCACGCTGGCCGTTTCCAACGGCCACAATCCGGGCACCGCCGCGCCGACGCTGGCCACCTCATCCAATAGCGCTTCGGTGGAGGCGCCGCCCTCGCCCGGCAAGACCCAAGCCAAGGCCACCGAGCTGTCGAGGACGCACCGCGTCACCGCCGGCCTTCGTCGCGGTGGCGCTTCATTTCGTCCCACGTGAGCGCGACACCGCGCGCGGCGATGCTCTGGCGCAGCGCGCGGAGCCGCTCAGCCGCCGCCTGGGGTCGGCCGGCCGGAGCCGCCGGCACCAGCTTGGCTATGACCTTGCCGCGGCGGGTGATGGCGATTTCTCCGCCGCGCTCAACCTCGTCGAGCAACGCACTCAGCTTGTTCTTGGCATCGAAGACACTGACTTCCCGCACGGTGGATGCTCCTAGCTAGCTTTTCGCAGCTAGCTTGCATTCAAGATGCTTCCACCTCCAGAGAGGCAACCGCATCCGGTGCAGGTCGTTGGCCGGAAACGGCGGCGCCAGCGAGCGTGGCGCCCCAACTTTCCCGGAGCACGCCCATGAAAGCGGTCGTCTTCCACGGCATCGGCGACATCCGCCTGGACGGGGTTCCCGACGCGTCGATCAAGGAGCCGACCGACGCGGTCGTGCGGCTCACGGCGTCCGCGATCTGCGGCACGGACCTGCACTTCGTGCGCGGCACCTTCCCCGGCGTGAAGCCCGGCACGGTGCTGGGCCACGAGGGCGTGGGCATCGTGGAAGAGGTCGGCCGCGGCGTGCGGAACCTCAGGCGCGGCGACCGGGTGGTGATCCCGTCCACGGTGGGCTGCGGCAACTGCTCGTACTGCCGCACCGGCTACTCCGCGCAGTGCGACGACGCCAACCCGCAGGGGCCGACGGCGGGCACCGTGTTCTTCGGCGGCCCGGAGGCGGCGGGCGGCCTGGACGGGCTGCAGGCCGAGTACGCCCGCGTCCCCTATGCCTACCACAACCTCATCAAGCTGCCGGACCACGTCACCGACGACCAGGCGATCCTGATGAGCGACATCTATCCCACGGCCTTCTACGGCGCGGTGCTCGCCGAGGTGCGCGAAGGCGACGTGGTCGCCGTGTGGGGCTGCGGCCCGGTGGGGCTGTTCTCCGTGCTCTCGGCCTTCCAGCTCGGCGCGCACCGGGTCATCGCCGTCGACGGCCTGCCCGACCGGCTGGAGCGCGCCCGCCTGCTCGGCGCCGAGACGGTCAACTTCAACGAGGAGGACCCGATCGAGGCGATCAAGGAGCTGACGCGCGGCATCGGCCCGGACCGGGCGATCGACGCCGTGGGCGTGGAGAGCGAGATGCCGAAACGGGGCCCGGCGGCGCAGGGCGTCCAAGGGCAGGCGCAGGAGTTCGCCCGGCAGGTCCAGACGATCGCCTCGGACGCCGAGCCGCAGGGCGGGCAGTGGAAGCCCGGCGACGCGCCCATGCTCGCCTCGGCCTGGGCCGTCAAGTCGCTCGCCAAGGCGGGCACGCTGGGCATCATCGGCGTCTACCCGCCCTCGGACGTGTTCTTCCCCATCGGCGCGGCGATGAACAAGAACCTCACCATCAACATGGGCAACTGCAACCACCGGACCTACATCCCGAAGCTGGTGGACAAGGTCGCGGCCGGCACGACGGACCCGACTTCGGTGCTGAGCAACGTCGAGCCCATGTCGGACGCCATCGAGGCCTACAAGCAGTTCGACCTGCGCCGCCCTGGCTGGATCAAGGTGGAGCTGCGGCCGGGGCGGTGAGAACCGCGCCGGAGCCGAAGCCTCGAAGGGCGACGGCGGCGCGCGCGGGGAAACCCGCGTCGCCGGCCAGTCCCGTCGCGGCCGAGGCGTCGCCACCGCCCGGCAAAGATCCGTTCGACATAGACGAGGTGTTCCGCCTGCTGCGGCAAGCGACCGCGCCCTTGCCCAAGGCGGCGATGTTCGACCTGCGCGACCGCGGCTACAGCTCGCCCTTCGAGCAGCTCGTCTCGGCGCTGGTCTCCGCGCGAACGCGCGACGAGACCACCATCCCGGTGTGCCTGCGCCTCTTCGCCGCCGCGCGCACGCCGGAGGCGATGGTGGCGTTGCCGGAGGAGGAGATTGTCCGCCTGCTCTACGGCGCGACGTTCCCGGAGCCGAAGGCGCGCGACATCCGGGCGCTGTCGGCCACCATCGCGGCGTCAGGCGCGGTTCCGGACACGGTGGAGGGACTGACCGCGCTGCGTGGCGTCGGGCCCAAGATCGCGGCGCTGACTTTGGGCGTAGGGTTCAACAAGCCGGCGATCTCGGTCGATATCCACGTCCACCGCATCGCCAACCGCTGGGGCTACGTGGCGGCGAAAACTCCGGAGCGGACCATGGAGGCGCTCGCCCCCATCCTGCCAGAGCGCTACTGGATCGAGATCAACGAGCGTCTGGTGCCGTTCGGCAAGTTCGTCTGCACCGGGGAGCGCCCGCGCTGCGGAACTTGCCTGCTGCTGCGGCAGTGTCGGCAGGTGGGCGTCACAGCCCCGCGCGGGGCGTGACGCCACCCGGCCTGGGTCAGGCCGCGTTCAAGTGTTGGAGCAGCTTCTCGGTCGCCGCGGGCTTGTCGGTGCGGTCGATCGCGGCGAGTTCGGCCGCCAAGCGGTCCAACGCCTGCTCATAGATCTGCCGTTCGGAGAAGGACTGGTCCGGCTGGCCCGCGTTGCGGTGCAAGTCGCGCACCACCTCCGCGATCTGCACGGGGTCGCCCGAGTTGATCTTCGCCTCGTACTCCTGGGCGCGGCGCGACCACATGGTGCGCTTCACGCGCGCCCGCCCGCGCAGCGTGTCGAGCGCCTCCGTCATCGACTCCGAGGAGGCGAGCTTGCGGAGGCCGGACGACAGCGCCTTGCCGACGGGGACGCGCAAGGTCATGCGGTTCTCGTCGAAGGTCACGACGATGACCTGCAACGCGTAACCAGCCGCCGACATCGTCTCGATGCCTTGCACAGTGCCGACCCCATGGGTCGGGTAAACAACATGATCGCCGGACTTGAATTCCACGGGCATCGCAGACGGTTGAGGAGGTTGAATGGAGAGCGCATCCTGCGCTTCCCGCCGCACCATGAAGTGGGTATCCGGGAGGGCGCGGGCCAGACCCTGCCCGCCCATCGGTGGCGCGGCGGGTCGAACGGGCGCGGGGGGCCGGACTTCCACCGCGCTCGGCGGGGCCGGATGAGGCAGAGGACGCACGATCGTTGCGAGCGGGGCCGCGACGCGGACCGGCGCTTCCGCCGAACTTCCGGCCTCGCTGCGCGGCGGCGGCTTGGGCTTGGTGGAGGCGGCGGGTGTCGGGGGCTTGGACACCGGCTTGGGCGCGGCCGACGGCATCGGCTGAGCGATGCGCGATTCGGACTTCGCGGAAGCGAGGGACTTGCCCGCTGGATGCTTGGCGGCGGGCTTGGCCGCGACAGGGGCCTTGGCTTTAGCGGCTGCGCGCGGCGCCTGCTTTTCGCGCCTGGCCTGCGGTTTTGGCGCTTTGGCGGGCGACGGTCGCTTGGTGGAGGACGAAGCGGGTTTCGTCGCTGGCTTGCGGGCAGCCGCCACCGGCTTCGCAGCCGGGCGCTTGGCGCCGGCGGACTTGGGCTGCGCCCTGCCGCCGAGGCTCCGCCGTGCGGTCGTCGCTTTGGCGGAGGTGCGGGCGCTGGCCGCCGGGCGAGCGGCCCGCTTGGCGACCGGCTTCGCTACGGTCTTGGGCTTCGGGCGCGGCGTTGCGACCCGGCGGGTGGCGGTGGCCTGCTTGGCCGGCGCTGCCTTCTTCGCCTTCGGAGCTGGCTTGCTCACGGCTTTGCCACCGGAGGTGCGCTTTCCTGATCCCTTGGCGGGGGCGGATGCCTTCATGCGAGCGATCTCTCCCTCCAGCACAGGCCGGGAGTGTGGGGAGCCGTCCACCCGCCTCCGGGTGTCGCCCTAGAACCTGGGATTGGCGATACCCTGGACGGCCGAACCCGAGTCGGCCTAGCCATCATCCCGAAAGGGTAGCATTTCAGATCGGCGATGTCATCACCCCCGGGGATCGGGGCCTTGGAAGGCCGGTCGGGTCAGGGCTTGCCGGGTTCGGCGCTGAACAGCTCCGCCTTGCCGGGCTTGTCCTTCCACTCGTCCGCGTCCGGCGGGGGCTCGCCCTTGCGGGTGATGTTGGGCCACTGGGTGGAATAGGTGCGGTTGGCCTCGGCCCAGGCGGCGGCGCGGTCGTCGCTGTCGGGCACGATGGCCTCGGCCGGGCATTCCGGTTCGCACACGCCGCAGTCGATGCACTCGTCCGGGTGGATGACCAGCATGTTCTCGCCGACGTAGAAGCAGTCCACCGGACACACCTCGACGCAGTCCATGTACTTGCACTTGATGCAGTTTTCGAGAACGACGTAGGTCACAAGACGTCTCCGCACGGCGATCCGCCAAGCAGGCGGCGGGAATGGCGCGACACATGGACCGCCCCCCACCCGCTGACAAGCGCGGCGCGCTCATGCCTGCCCCGACAGGTCCTCGTAGAGGCCGCGCGCCTCGGTCGGCGGCCCGCGCCGCGCCGCCAGCCCCAGCACCCGCCACACCCGGATGGTGCCCCGCTCCGGCGAGCCGAGCGCGAGGGTAAGCACGTCCCCCGGCCGAAGGCGCGCGTGCGGCTTCTCGGCGGGTTGGCGATTGAGACGGATGCCGCCCGCCTCCACCAAGCGGGCGCAGGCGGCGCGGGTCTTGGCCACCCGCGCGCACCAGAGCCACTTGTCGAGGCGCTGCCAGTCCCGGTCCTCCGTTCCCTCGCCGCTCGCTGCCAAGGCCGCCCTTCGTCGTCAGCGGAGCTTCAGGTTGGCGAGGACGGCGAAGGGCGAATCCGGGTTGATCCGCTTTTCCGGCGGCTTGGGCGGCGGGCCGCCGCGCGGCCGGTCGGGCCGGGGATCGCCGTTGCCGCCACCTCCGCCGCGCGGCCCGCCGGCGCCGCGCTGCCCACCCTGCCAAGGCTTGCTCCCCGCGTGGTGCTGGGACTTGCCGCCGCCGGCGCGGTGGTCCCGGTGCCGCTGGTTCTCGCCCTCCGGGCGGGGCGGTCGCGCCGCGCGCAGTTCGGGCGGCAAGGGCGGCCCGTAGAACTCGGCCCTGCCGTTGGCCCCGCCGTTCTGGTGCTGCGGCGCTTGCGGCGGGCGTTGGCGGTTGCGGTCCGGCCGCGCGCCCCCGCGTTGTTGCAGGGCGGCGGCGGCGCGGCCTTCGCGCCGGGGCGCCCCCTGGGACGGCCGGGGCTGCGCCACGCGCAGCGGGGTCGGCGGGCCGTACTGCCCTTCTTCCAACGGCAGCGGGTCGAGGATGCGGAAGCCGAGCGCGGTCAGGGCCGTGCCCAGCATGTCGCCCTTCACGCCCAAACGGCTGGCGAGGTCGGGCGGGGGCGGCGCCGGGGCGCGGCGCGTGAGGAAGCCCAGTTCGGCGGCGATCCGCTCCGCCACGTCCAGGCGGAGCAGCACCGGCCCGGCCGGCAGCCAGCCCATCGCTTCCGAGAAGCCGGAAGGCCAGAGCATGTGGGGCGGCGGCACTTCCCCGTCCGCGACGGGGCGCATCGGCAACGCCACCAAGCCGGGCGGCGGCAGGGTCGGCACGGGTATGTCGCGGATCAGCGACCAGACCTGCGCCCGCAGCGCCATGGCGCGCGGCTTCAGCGCTTCCGGCACGAACAGGGCGAAGCGGCCGGCGCGGATGCCGATGGATTTGAGCTTCTGCCGCACCTCGGCCGGAATCTCGCGCTCGGTGGCGCCGGGGGCGATGCCGAGTTGCTCGCGCAGCAGGAAGGCCGGGCCGCGCAGCGTGCCGTCCGCCTCCGCCTTGGTTTCCACCGCGGCGATGGCGCCGAGTTCGCGGCCGACCAGCCCCTCCACCCACTTCGCCAAGCGCGCCCGCACCCGCTCGCGCTGGGGGCCGTCGAGGAACTCGCTGGGCAGCACGTCCACCGCGGGCTTGGACGGCTCGGAGCCGGGGCGGAGGCGGGCCACCTCCGCCGGATCGCCGCCGGCGGAGGTCCAGGTGACGCGGTGGTCCTGCGTCAGGCCGAAGGCGTCGTCGCCCGCGACCTCCAGCGCCGCGACGCGGCGGGGCATCTCCTCGCGCAGCGCGCGGCGCGCCGCGCGCAGCACCAGGCGGCGCTCCTCCTCGGTGGCGTCGCCGGCCTGCGGCTGGAACAGGAAGCCGGACACGCGCCCGACCGGGTGGCCCTCCACCACCACCTCGCCCTGGCGGGTGACGGCCGAGAGCAGCTCCTCCTCCGTGTCGTCCAGGCGGCGGATCAGGTGGGCGGCGCGGCGGTCCACGAAGCGCGCGGTGAGGCGCTCGTGCAGGGCGTCGCTCACCGCGTCCTCGGCGGCGCGGGCCTCGGTCTGGAAGCGGGCGGCGTCGCGCACCCAATCGGCGCGGGCGGCGACGTAGGACCAGACGCGGATGGAGGCCAGCCGCGCCATCAGGGTGTCGAGATCCCCCTCGACGTTGCCGATCTGGGCGATCTGCCCGGCCACCCACTCGTCGGGCAGGACGCCATCCTCGGCCAAATGACGGAAGACGCGGCCGCACAGCGCGGTGTGGCTGTCGTCGGCCAGCTTGCGGAAGTCCGGCACCTGGCACGCCTCCCAGAGCAGCCGGATGCGGCTCCGGCTGCCGTCCGCCAGCTTCCGGACCTCCTCCTCGCGCGCGAGCATGGAAAGCGTGATGTGGTCGGTCGCGTCGTGGCCTTTGGAAAGGCCGGGCGTGGGCGGCGGCGCGGCCAAGCTGTCCAGCAGCCCGTCCACGCTGGAGAAGTCGAGTTCGCTGTTGCGCCAGGCGAGTGTTTGCAGCGCCTCGAAGTCGTGCCTCTCGATCTTGTTGACCATCTCGTCCGGCAGCGGCGGGCATTCGCCCGTCGGGCCGAAGGTGCCGTCGCGCATCCCGCGCCCGGCGCGGCCGGCGATCTGCGCCGCTTCCTGCGCGGAAAGGGAGCGGATGGCGTGGCCGTCGAACTTGGTCAGCGCGGCGAAGGCCACGTGGTCCACGTCCATGTTGAGGCCCATGCCGATCGCGTCCGTGGCGACCAGGAAGTCCACCTCGCGCTCCTGGTAGAGCGCCACCTGCGCGTTGCGGGTGCGGGGCGACAGCCGGCCCATCACCACCGCGCAGCCGCCGCGCCGGCGGCGGATGGCCTCGGCGATGGCGTAGACCTCGCCGGCGGAGAAGGCGACCACGGCGCTGCGGGGCGGCAGGCGCGTGAGCTTGGTCGGGCCGGAGTGGGTGAGCTGGCTGAGGCGCGGGCGGGTCTCGATCTCGGCGCGCGGGACGAGGCGCTGCAACAGCGGGCGGATCGTCTCGGCGCCGAGGAACATGGTCTCGACCATGCCGCGGGCGTGCAGCAGCCGATCGGTGAAGACGTGGCCGCGGTCCGGGTCGGCGCAGAGCTGGATCTCGTCCACCGCGACGAACTCGGTCTGCCGATCGAGCGGCATCGCCTCCACCGTGCAGGCGAACCATTTCGCTCCCGGCGGAACGATCTTCTCTTCGCCGGTGATGAGCGCGACGTGGCGTTCGCCCTTGGCCGCGATCATGCGGTCGTAATTCTCGCGCGCCAGCAGCCGCAGCGGGAATCCGATGATGCCGCTGGCGTGGGCCAGGAGCCGGGTGATCGCCAGGTGCGTCTTGCCCGTGTTGGTCGGGCCGAGCACGGCGCGGACCCGGGCGTCGAAGATGGGGCGGTGGAGGTCCGACATGGACGGCACCATTGGGCGACGCCGCCGCGATTTGCAACCGTTCCGGCGGTCAAGATCGTCGCTGGCGCCTCGCCGTGCCGCGTGCATTCCTCAGCCCGGCCGCATGACCCTCCCCGCCCGTTTCGCCCTGCTGTTCGCCGCGCAGTTCGCGGCCATCGGCGCCATGATGCCGTTCCTTCCGGCGGTGCTCCAATCGAAGGGGCTCTCGGCGGAGCAGGTTTCGGCCGTGCTCGCGGCCGGCTCGGCGGTGCGGCTGCTGGCGGCGCCCGCCATCGGCCGCGGCGCGGACCGCGTGGGCGCCCCGCGCCGCGTGCTGGTGCTGGCGGCGGCGGTGGCGGGCTGCACCGCCTCCGGCTACGCCCTCGCGCCGGGTGGCGGCGGCTTCGCCTTCGCCGCGCTGCTCGGGGTGGCGCTGCTGCACAGCCTGTTCCTGGCGCCGGTGGTTCCGCTCTCGGACGCGCTCTGGCTCGGCGCGTCCCGCCGGCTGCGCTTCGACTACGGGCGGGTGCGCTCGGCCGGGTCGGCCGCCTACATCGCGGGCGCCGTCGCGGCGGGGCAGGTGGCGGCGTTCTTCGAGCCGCCCGCCGTGGTGTGGCTCTACGCCGCCGGGCTGCTGCTGGCGGCGCTGGCGGCGCGCGGCCTGCCGGGCGAGGAAGGGGCGGCGGCCGGGGGCGGCCGGGTCGGCTTCGCGGCGCCGTTCCGGGAGCCCGCCTTCCGGTGGCTTTTGCCGCTTTCGGCGCTGATCCAGGGCAGCCACGCCCTCTACTACGGCTTTTCGACCATCCATTGGACGGCGGCGGGGCTTTCGCCGGGTGTCATCGGCCTGCTCTGGGCGGAGGGCGTGGTGGCGGAGGTGCTGCTGTTCCTGTGGGGCGGGAAGCTGGCGGCGCGTTTGGGGCCGGCGGGGCTGGCGGCGGTGGCGGCCGGCGCCGGCGTGGTGCGCTGGGGCGTGACGGCGGAGACCACGTGGCTGCCGGCGCTGGCGGCCGTGCAGGTGCTGCACTCGATCACCTTCGGCGCGCAGCACCTGGGGGCGATGCGGGTGCTGGCGGGGATGCCGGCGGCGCAGGCGGCCACGGCGCAAACCCTGCACTCTTCGTTGGGCACAGGGCTGGCGATGGGGGTCCTGACGCTGCTGTCCGGGCCGCTCTATGCGCGGTTCGGCGGCGATGGGTTCTGGGCGATGGCGGCGCTGTGCGCGGCGGCGCTGCCGGTGGCGGTGGGATTGCGGGCGGCGCTGGTGCGGCGGGGCTGACGGATGCGACGCGCGGTCCGGACGGGTCGTTCCGGGTAGGCGCCGCCCCGGCCGACGTGTAGCCTTCCCGCAACGGGAGGAGCGCGGCGCGTGAAGCACCGCATAGCCATAATCGGCACCGGCGCGGTCGGCGGCTACGCGGGCGCGCACATGGCGGCGGCCGGCGAGGACGTCACCTTCGTGGACATGTGGCCGGAGAACGTCGAGGCCATGCGGCGGAGCGGCCTCCGCATCAGCCATCTCCGGGACGTGCCGGAGTTCAGCGTGCCGGTGCGCGCGCTGCACGTGACGGAGGTGCAGGGGCTGGCCCGCGAAGCGCCCATCGACATCGCCTTCATCTGCGTGAAGTCCTACGACACCGCCTGGGCGACCACCCTGGTGCGGCCCTACCTGGCGCCGGACGGGTACTGCGTTTCCTTGCAGAATTGCATCAACGAGGAAACGATCGCCGGCGTGGTCGGCTGGGACCGCACGCTCGGCGCCATAGCCTCCTCGATCACCGTGGACCTCTGCGAGCCGGGGCATGTCCGCCGCGCCGCCGGCAAGAGCGGCGCGTCGCACACCGTGTTCCGCGTGGGCGAGGCGCATGGCCGCGTTTCCGGCCGCGCGCGCGAGGTGGGCCGGCTGGTGGCGCTCGCCGACAGCGCGGAAGTCACCACGAACCTCTGGGGCGAGCGCTGGTCGAAGCTCGTCACCAACGCCATGGGCAACGGGCTGTCCGCCTGCACCGGCCTGATCACCCGCGACATCCTGACGGACGACACCCTGCGCCACTTCACCGCGCGGCTCGGCGCCGAGGCCATCCGCACCGGCCAGGCGCTCGGCTACCGGCTGGAGGAAATACACCACCTCGACCCCGAGGTGATCGCCCGCGCGGGCGAGGGCGACGCGGCGGCGAAGCGCGCCTACGACGACCACCGGCTGGCCGAGGCGGCGAAGCCCGGCGGCGGCGCGCACCGGCCCTCGATGGGCCAGGACATGGTCAAAGGCCGCCGCACCGAGATCGACTCCCTGAACGGCTTCGTCGCGCGGCGGGCGGAGGGCTTGGGCTTGGCCGCGCCGGCCAACGCGGCGCTCACCCGGATCGTCAAGCAGGTCGAGCGGGGCGAGTTGGCGCCCGACCCGCGCCATGTCACGGAGCTGCGGCTGAACTGAAACGACGCCGCCCCGGGAAGAAAGGAACGCCGAATGGGAGTTTCGCGCCGCGCCCTGCTCGCGCTCGCCGCCGCCGCCGCACCTGCGGGCGCGGCGCGGGCGCAAGATTTCCCGTCCCGCCCCGTGACGGTCATCGCCGCCGGCGCGGCGGGAGGCCCCACCGACACCATCACCCGCATCGTGGCCGACAGCATGGGGCGCCACCTCGGCCAGCCCGTGGTGGTGGAGAGCATCGGCGGCTCCACCGTCGGCCCCCTGCGCTTGGCGCAGGCGCGGCCGGACGGCTACACGGTGATGATCAACAACATCGGCATGGCGGCGAGCGCCACCCTGTTCCGCCGCCTCCCTTACGACGTGCTGGGGAGCTTCGCGCCGCTCGGCTTGGTGTCCGACGCCGCCATGACGATGATCGCGCGGCCTGGCTTCCCCGCGAACGACCTCGCCGGGTACATGGCGGCGCTGCGGCGCGAAGGGGACAAGCTCAACCTCGCCACCGCCGGCCTCGGCTCCGCCGCGAACCTGTGCGGGCTGCTGGTGCAGCAGGCGGCGGGCACGCAGGCGACGGTGGTGGTGTTCCGCGGCACGGCGCCGGCCATCGCCGAGCTGATGGCCGGGCGCATAGACATGCTCTGCGACCAGGCGACGAACACGGTGCCCTACATCCGCGACGGGCGCGTGGCGGCCTTCGGCGTCAGCAGCCCGCAGCGCCTGCCCGGCCTTCCGCACCTGCCGACCACGGCCGAGGCGGGCTTCCCGGGCATCGCCATGAGCACCTGGCACGGGATGTACGCGCCGGCGGGCACGCCCGAGCCGGTGCAGGGGGCGCTGTCCGCCGCGCTGCGCGGCGCGCTGAGGGAAGAGCGGCTGCGCGCGCGCTTCGCCGAACTCCTGACCGAACCGGCGACGGAGCAGCGCGCTTCCATCGCCTTCCACCGCCGCTTCCTGGCCGAGGAGGTGGACCGGTGGCGGCCGGTGATCCAGGCCGCGGGGGCCTACGCGGACTAGTCACCGCGCCGCGCGCTGGATGTTCCACATCACCGGGAAGCCGAAATCGACCACGCCGCGCAGCTCGGCGCGCCACGCGGCGGGGCTGGAGAACTGGCCCGAGAGGGGGAAGGTCGCCGCGGCGTGCGCGCGGGTTTGGATGCCGGCCGCGATCTCCCGCCTCCGCGCCGGGTCGGCCTCGGCCTCGAAGGCCTGGAGCAGCGGCGTCATCTCCGCGTCGCAGTAGGACCAGGGCACGTTGCCCGTGCAGTTGTAGCCTGTGCCCGGATTGGCCAGCGGGTCGGACATGTCGAAGCCCGTGTAGACCACCGGCACCACGCTCCAGCCGCCGCGCTCCACCGGCTCCCGGCTCAGCCAGCGCTGGGCGATGGAGGACCAGTCGGAGGTGAAGACGTCGAGGTTGAAGCCGGCGCGGCGCATCCGGTCGATCAGCACCAGCGCCATCGGATTGATCAGCACGCTGTCGGCGGGGTGCATGAAGGCGACGCGCTCGCCCTTGTAGCCGGCCTCGCGCAGCAACGTCCGGGCGCGCTCCAGGCTCGGCTCGCGCAGCGCCTCGGTGCCGGAGTCGGTCGCGTAGCGGCCGCCGCACATGAACATGGACAGGCATTGCGCGTGGGACATGCCCTCCGGCAAGCCCAGCGCGGCCACCGTCTCCCGCTGGTCGAGCGCCTGCTGCAAGGCGCGGCGCACCAGCGGGTTGTCGAAGGGCGGTTGCAGGTGGTTCACGCTGACCGCGCCCATGATCTGCGAGATGCTGCCCGGATTGGCGATCACCACGTTCCGGTCGCGCCGCAGGATGCCGAGGCTGTCGATCGGCGCGTATTCCAGGTAGTCCACCTCGCCCCGCCTGAGCGCCGAGACGCGCACGGAAGGGTCGGTGAGGGTCAGGAACTCCACCCGCTCGACATGCGCGACCTTGCCGCCGGCGAGGCCGTCCGCGGGCTCTGGGCGCGGGCGGTAGGCGGGGTTGCGCCGGAACACGGTGCGCTCGCCGGGCAGCCATTCGTCGCGCACGAAGAGGTAGGGGCCGGAGCCGACCACCTCGGGCACCTGCTGCGTCGGCGGCGTCGCCGAGGCGATCCGGGCGGGCATGATGAAGGGCACGTGGACGCTCGGCTTGCCCAGCGCCTCGATCACCGGGCCGAAGGGGCGCGCGAGTTCCAGCACGAAGGTGTCGGTCGCGGTGGCCCTCAGGTCCTTGGTGGCCGCGAGCATACGGCGCCCCAGCCCGTCGCGCCCGCCCCAGCGGCGTAGGGAAGCGACGCAATCCTCGGCCGTGACCGGCGCGCCGTCGCTCCACACGAGGCCGGGCCGCAGCTTGAACGTCCAGGTGAGGCGGTCCTCGCTCGCCTGCCAGGATTCCAGCATCTGCGGGCGGTACTCGCCCTTGCCATCCATGGCGACCAGCGTGTCCCAGACCATGTAGGCGAAGTTGCGCGTCACGAAGGACGGGCCTGCGATCGGGTCGAGGTTCTGCAAACCGACGTTAAGCACCAGCCGCAACGGCCGGTCCGACGCGGGCTGCGCCGCCGCCGCTCCGACGGCCAACGCAACGGCGGCCATGGCCGCCAGCCACGCCCGGATGATCCGCATGTCCGCCCATCCCCTCACGACGCCCGCTCGTGCGCCGCGACCCACGCCTCGGCGACCTCCGTGCCGGTGGCGAACCACACGCCTGGGAAGCGGCGCATCCAGCCAATCATCTCGCGCAGCAGCGCCACCCGGCTCGGCCGGCCGGACACCTGCGGGTGCATCACCAGGTTGTAGAGGCCGCCCCAGCGGTGGATCTCGCGGAACTCGTCCTGGAAGATCTCGCGCAGGTGGCCGTTGGGGAAGATCGGGCGGGGGTTCTTGATGGAGAACAGCGCGTGCGGCGCGTCGTCCGTGCTCCAGTGCCAGGGCAGCTCCACAGGCCCTTCGCCGCCGCCGGGCAGCGCCAAGCGGTAGGGCACCACGTCGTCGAGGAGCGAGCTGTCGTACAGGAAGCCGTGCTCGTGCAGGAGGCGCACCATGTTGCCGCTGCTCTCGCCGGCGGGCGAGCGGTAGCCCCGCGGCACCACGCCCAGCACGCGCTTGAGCGCGTCCAGGCCGCGCTCCATCTCCTCCCGCTCCTGGCCGGGGAAGTCCGGGTCGATCCAGCGGTGGGAGTAGCTGTGGTGCGCCACCTCGTGCCCGCCGCGGAGGATGGCTTCGCAGCGGGCGGTGTGGTTCTCCGCCGTCCAGCCGGGGACGAAGAAGGTGGCCTTCACCGCCTCCTCCCGCAGCGCCTCCAGGATCTTGGGCACGCCGACCTTGGCGCCGTAGGTGCCTTGGCTGAGGACCCCGGGCCGGCGCGCGTTGTCCGGGTCGCGCGAGAGCCAGAGCGTCTCGGCGTCGAAGTCGAAGGTCAGCATCACGGCGACGCGCGCGCCGCCCGGCCAGTCCACGTGGATGTCGCTCATGCGCCGTCTCCTCGGGCCCGCGCGGCTACTCCGGCTCGATCCCCGCCAAGCGGACGTAGCGGGCCCATTTCTCCCGCTCCACCTCCACCAACTCGGCGATGCGCTCCAGGCCGAGCGGCTCCGGGTTGAAGCCCATCTCGGTCATCTTGCCCTTGGCCGGCTCCGTCGTCATCGCCTCGTTGCAGAGGGCGTTCAGGCGCCCGCACACCACGCGCGGCGTGCCGGCCGGCGCGGCCATGCCGAGGAAGCCGCTCATGCCGAATTCCGGGTAGGTCTCGCTCATCGCCGGCAGGTCCGGCCAACGGTCCCAGCGGCGTTCGCGGGTGATGGCCAGGGCGCGCAGCCGGTTGTCGCGCACCCAAGCGTCGCCAGCGACGGTGTCCACGAAGATCACGTGCAGCCGGCCCGCCAGCAGGTCGGAAAAGGCGGCGCCGATGGCGCGGTAGGGCACGCCTTGGATGCGGATGCCGGCCATGGTGTTGAACACCTCGCCCGGCACGCGGGACGAGGCGTTGAAGTGGCCGAAGAACAGCTCGCCCGGCCGCGCCTTGGCGTCGGCCACCAACGCCGGCACGTCGCGCCACGGCGCGTCCGGCCGCACCAGCAGGTAGGCGCCGCTGGACGCGTAGAAGCCGACGACCGTGAAATCCTTCGTCGGATCGTAGGGCAGGTTCCGCACCAGCGCCGGGTTCGCCGACATGGTCGTGGTGGTGGCGAGCAGCAGCGTGTAGCCGTCCGGCGCCGATTGTTTCACCGCCACCGTGCCGATGATGCCGTTGGCGCCGGCGCGGTTGTCCACCACCACGGGCTGGCCGGTGCGCGCCTCCATGTGGCCGGCGATGAAGCGCGCGGTGAGGTCGCTGGAGCCGCCGGGCGCGAAGGGGGCGACGATGCGGACCGGGCGCGACGGGTAGTGCTCCTGCGCGGTGGCGGGCAGCGGCGCGGCCGCCGCGGCGAGCGCCAGGAGCGCGCGGCGCGGCGTCGTCACGCGTGCATCCTAGCGGGGATGCCGTCGTGCTCCCCGAAGTCGGGTGCCAAAGGCCGGCGCTCGTCGAAGGACAACCACAGGCGCAGCATCAGCCGTCGCCGCTCCGGCTCCGGCTCCGGCCAGTCCTCGAATTCGGTGCGGGCGTGGGCGGTGGTGTAGTTGTTGCAAAACTGCATGTCGCCCGGCTCCAGCATCATGTCGAGGCGCATGTCCTCGCGCGCGCAGAGCGCCGACATCAGCTCCAGCGCCTCCGCCTCGGGGCCGGTCAGCGGCACGCCGCGCCGCTTGGCGCCGGTCTCGATCGGGTTGCGGATGAAGCGGCAGGAGAGGACGTCGCCCTGCCGGCTGAACACCGGGATGGGGCGCGCGGACACCCCTTCGGCGCTGTCCGCCGCCTCGCGCTCCGAGTAGTGGAAGCCGCGGAAGAGGATGGGCAGCAGGTCCGGGCGGGTGCGGAGGATCTCGTTGTGGACCGCCGTCGTGCTCACCACGCTGGACAGCCCGCCCTCCTTCGCGCGGCGCTGGCAGAGCAGGCCCACCAAGTCGCAGCGGTCGGTGTGGAAATCGAGGCGCGCGCGGGTCTGGTAGCCGCGGGTGTTGGCGCTGCCGTAGGTGCGCCCTTGGTCCATCACCCGGCCGAGCAGCTCGCCGTGCGAGTTCTGCGACACGGGGCGGCCGAGGTGCGTGCCGATGCCCCAGAACACCGCTTCCCGGTCGTCCTCGTCGAAACGGTAGGGCGGCAGGCCGGTCAGCAGGAAGAGGCCGAGCCCGGTGCGCGCCTGCTCCACCAGGACTCGGAGGCGCGGGGCCAGCACCGGCAGCGGGAAGTCGGCGCGGGTGATGGCGGTGGTGGCGAGGCCGCGCGAGCGGACGCCGCGCAGCGCCGCGGCCAACTCCTCCACCTCCGCCGCGGCGAGGCGGTGCGACCAGCCCTCCGTCCCGGCGAGGTCGGCGCCGCGCCAAGCGCTGGCGCCGGTCACGGCCACGTCGTTCAGCATGGCGGTTGGTCCTCCCCGGCGGAAGCTTCCACGCCTTCTCCGCGGCGCGCAATCCCGATCGGATGTCAGTCCAGCGCTATCCCCAGTTGCCGGATCAGCGGCCAGTAGATCGCCCGCTCCGACGCGATCATGCGGCGGTGCTCTTCCGGCCCGCCGGACAGCGGATCGAGGCCGATCTCGCGCATCCGCCCCTGCACGGCCGGGTCTGCGAGCGCAGCGGCCAACTCGGCGGTGAGCCGCGCGCACATGTCGTCGGGCGTGCGCGCCGGGGCGGTCAGCCCCTGCCAGGCGTAGGCCTCGAAGCCGGCCAGCCCGAACGCCTCGGCGGCCGTGGGCACGTCGGGGATGGCCGGGAGGCGCGCGGGGGAGAGCAGCACGAGCGGGCGCACGCGGCCGGAGCGGATCACCTCGGCGCCCGCGGCCATGTCCAGCACCGCCGTTTCCACCGTGCCGGCGACCAAGTCGTTCATCACCGGCGCCATGCCGCGGTAGGGCACGTGGTTCAGCTTGAGGCCCAGATCGCGCGCCAGCCGCTCCGTCGCCAGGTGGTGCGGGCTGCCGATGCCGGGGGAGCCGTAGTCCACCGCGCCGGCGCGCGCCCGCGCCCGTTCGAGGAAGCCGGCGGCGTCCGCCGCGCCGCCGTTCGGCTTGGCGCACAGCACCAGGTGGAAGCGCGCCATCAGGCCGAGCGGCCGCAGCCCGTTGTCGGCGTCAAAGGGCAGCCGCTTGTAGAGCGCGGGGTTGAACACGAGCGTCTCGTTGCCCGCCGTGAACACGGTGTAGCCGTCCGGCGCCGCGTTCGCCGCCGCTTCCGCGCCGAGGTTGGTGGCGGCGCCCGGCCGGTTCTCGACCACCACCGGCACGCCGAGCCGCGCCGACATGGCCGCGCCGAGCAGGCGCGCCAGCACGTCCGTGCCGCCGCCCGCGGGGTAGCCGACGATCCAGCGCACCGGCCGCTCGGGCCAAGCGGCGCGCGCGGCGCGCGGAGCGGCCAGCGTGGAGGCCGCCGCGGCGAAGACCGCGCGCCGATGCAGGGTGTGCTTCCTCATGCGTCTCCTCGCCTTATCGCCATCACGCCAGCCGCACCGGGAGCGACAGGAAGCCCCGGAACCGGGCCCGCCCGCCGCGCACCGGGGCTGACGCAAGCCGGTAGCCGGGGAAGCGGGCGAGGAAGCGGCCGATGGCGATGCGCCCTTCCATCCGGGCGAGGTTCATCCCCGCGCACATGTGGGCGCCGCCGGCGAAGGCGAGGTGCCGGTTCGGCTGCCGGCCGACATCCAGCCGCTCCGGGTCGGCAAAGCGCTCCGGGTCGCGGTTGGCGGCGCCGATGCAGAGGGTGATGAGGGTTCCGGCAGGAACGGTCACGCCGCCGATCTCCGTGTCGGCCGCCGCGCGGCGGTTGCCGAGTTGGTTGGAGGACTCGAAGCGCAGGAACTCCTCCACCGCCGTGCCGATCAGGCCGGGGTCGGCGACCAGCCGCGCTCGCTCCTCCGGGAAGCGCAGCAACGCCTCCAGCCCGTTGCCGATGAGGTTGGTCGTGGTCTCGTGGCCGGCGTTGAGCAGGAAAATGCAGTTGTGCAGCAGCTCGCGCTCGGTCAGGCGCTCGCCGTCCGCTTCGCCGATGATGAGGCGCGTCAGCACGTCGGCGTTCGGGTCGCCGGGCGCGGCGCGGCGGCAGGCGACGAGGGTCCTCAGATAGGTCAGGAACTCCTCCACCGCCGCGTTGCCGCGCGCCGCGGCCTCGGGCGTCACCGCCGGCTCCAGGGCGCCGAGGATGGCGAGCGACCAGCCGCGCAGCGGCTCGCGCTCCTCGTGCGGCACGGCGAGCAGGTTGCCGATGACCTCGATGGGGATGGCGGCGGCGTAGTGCTCGATCAGGTCGGCCTCGCCGCCGCGCTCGGCCATCGCGTCCAGCAAGCGGTCCACCAGCGCCACGAGGCCGGGCTCCATCGCCGCCAGCGCGCGCGGCATCAGCGCCCCCGCGATCAGCCGCCGGACGCGGGTGTGGAGCGGCGGGTCGTTGAACACCAGGCTGGTGGTGTGGTGCTCGTAGAGCGGCGTGCCGTCGCCGTATTTCGGGCGGAACTCCTCCGTCTTGTCGGAGGAGAAGTTGCGCGTGTCGCGGTAGATTCGGTCGAGGTCCGCCCAGCGCGTCAAGAACAGCGAGCCGTCCGGCATCCGCTTGACCGGGGCGTGCTCGCGGAGCGCCCGGTAGGTCGGGAACGGGTCCTCGTAGAAGGAGCGCGGCAAGCGGGAAAGGTCGAAATCCTCCGCCAAGGCGTCCACCAACGGCCTCCCGCCCCTACTCCGCCGCCTTCGCGGGCGCGTCGAAGAACTTGTTCTTCAGGCCCTTCTGGTTCTCGTAGATCGATCCTTGCGCGTCCGCCGGCGGCAGGGGCAGCCGCACAGGCACGGCCGCCAGCCGCGGCTCGATGCTCGACGTGCCGGCCACCATCAGCTCGTCGTACTTCTCCAGCCCGTCCGGGAAGCCGAGCAGCGGCCAGGCGTCGGCGGCGCGGAACTGGAACAGCAGCAGGCGCCGCTCCTTCGCGGAGGTGTTGGGCGCCGAGCCGTGGACGGCGCGGACGTGGTGGACGGTGATGGAGCCGGCTTTGCCGGTCAGCGGCACGGCCGAAGCGTAGTCCACATCCCGCCGCGAAGGGTCCATCGCGCCGCAGAACCGGCCCTCCGCGTGGTGGTCGAACACCGGGCCGCGGTGCGAGCCGGGGATGACCAGCAGCGGGCCGTTCTCCTCCTCCATGTCGTCCATCATCACGCCGACGGCGGCCAAGTCGTCGTTGGTGTGCGGGTAGAAGGCCCAGTCCTGGTGCCACTCCACCGCCGCCCCGAAGCCGGCCGACTTCATGTTGAGCTTCGCGGTGTCGAAGCGGATGTCCGGGCCCCAGAGGTCTTGCAGCACGGCCACGATCCGCGGGTGCCGCACCAGCCGCTCGTAGGCCGGGTGGTGCAGGTGGGGCGACTTGATGCGCCGCACGCGCGGTTCCGCCGCCGAGTGGCTGTCCTCCAGGTCGTAGATCGCGTCGTGCGTCGTCAGGCCGCGCGCCCGCTCGACGAAGCCGTCGGTGGCGCTCCGCAGTTCGGCGACCTCCTCCGGGCTCAGCACGTCCGGGACGACGATGGCGCCGACCCGCTCGTATTCGCTCTTCTGCGCTTCGGTCAGCATCGCGTGGTCCTCCGCTCAGGTCCGGTAGTGGCGCTGCGCGGCCCGCACCGCTTCGCGCACGGAATCCGCCGGGCGGGCGGCGCCGGTGACGACGCGGGCGAACATGTCCACCACCACCCAGTTCTCCGCCACCGCGCCCGTCGCCGGGGTGATCGGGCCCTTGTAGCCGTCGTAGAAGGGCGTATCCATCGCCGCGCTGTAGACCTTCAGCTTGGGGTCGGACGCCCAGACCGCGCTGGCGGCGTAGGCCTTCAACGGCTGCGACCAGTAGCCGAGGCAGCCGGTCAGCCACGCGTCGTACTGCGGCGCCTCCATCATGTACCGCAGGTACTCCTTCGCCGCGTTCGGGAAGCGGCTGTAGCGCGGCACCATGGCGTTGAGGGTGAGCGCTGTCTCCGGCGCCTTGGTCGCGGCGCCGTAGGGCATCTCGGCGTGTTCCGTGTCGGCGGCAAGCGCGTTCTGCGCGGCGTCGGACGCGGTCTTGAGCGAGTAGTAGATGGAGACGCCGTTCTGCGTCAGCCCGACCTCGCCCGCCACGAAGGCGCGGTTGTTGCTCGCGCCGTTCCAGGCCATCGTGCCGGGGATCATCGTCTCCTGCAGCGCGCGCGCGTAGTCGAGGGCGCGCAAGGTTTCCGGCCTGTCCAGCGAAACCTTGCCACCCTCGTCCACCTGCGAAACCCCGTGCGACCAGAGCAGCCAGTTCGCGTAGGCCGGCGCGTCGCCCGGTGCGTGGCTGAGCGCGAAGCCGCAGGGGTGGCCGATGCGCTTCAGGCCTTGGCACAGGCGCAGAAAGGCGTCGAGGTCGTTCGGAATGCCGTCGAAGCCCGCTTCCTTCACCCAGGACGCGCGGTACACCACCGGGCTCGTGGTGCCGCCCATCGGCAGGCCGAGCCAAGCGCGCGACCCCCAGCGCCGGCCGTAGGTCTGCGCCAGCTCGTGCCAGCCGCCGTACTTAGCGCCGAGGTAGTCCGCGAGGTCCGTCAGCTCGATCAGCTTGTCGGCGTAGAGGTGCGGGTCGGCGCCGAAGCCCACGATGACGTCCGGCCCCTGCCCCGTGTTGGCCGCCACCGCGACCTGCACCGGCATGTCGGGCCAGTTCACGTAGTCGATCCGCACCTCGACGCCGGTTTCCTCGGCGAACTTGCGGCTGTTCGCGTTGAAGATCGCTTCGTCCGGGTCGATGTACTTCGCGGGGCGCAGCACGCGCAGCCTGGCGCCGCGCTCCACGGCGAACTTCGGCGGCGGCACGTCCGCCATGGGGATGGCGGCGCGGGCGCGGTGCGGCGCCGCGGCGAGCATCCCGGCCCCGAGCGCGCCCGCCACGGCACGGCGGCGGCTGATCGGCTCCATCGGTGGCGCCCCTCCCAGGGCATTCGTTCTTGTCGCTGACGCTACGGAACGAGTCCCGGCGAGTCCAGGGTTGCGAACCGGCTAGAGGAGCCTCGGGAGCGTTGTGGCGATCAAAACCGCGCCCGACGCGGCCAGCAGCCATAGGACGAGGCTCCGGAACGCCGCGTCGCTGAAGCGGCGGTAGAGCCGGGCGCCGATCAGCGTGGGCACCAGCATGGCCGGCGCGACCACGAGGAAGAGCCGCGCGGCCTCGCCGGAGATCGTGCCGGTCGCAAGATAGGCGGCCATCGTCAGGCCGTGCATGGCGAGGTTGAACACCTGGAACACGGCCCGCTGCGC
Source organism: uncultured Acetobacteraceae bacterium (assembly GCA_902805625.1). Lineage (GTDB taxonomy): Bacteria > Pseudomonadota > Alphaproteobacteria > Acetobacterales > Acetobacteraceae > Craurococcus. The sequence continues at coordinate 7,555 of CADCTL010000255.1, read as the reverse complement.
GTCGCGGTCCCAGCCCCGCAACGTGGCCCAGAGTATCGGCGCGGGGCCGGTCAGCCCGCCCAGGCCGCCCATGACGCCGCCGAGCCATCCGGCGCCGGCGTCGGCCGGGCGGCCGCCCCGGGCGACGCGGGGGAGGCCGCGCGCGAACAGCATGGCCGGGCACCAGACCACCAGCAGGACTCCCACGGCGAGCTTGAAGAGCAACGGGTCGATGTGCCGCAGCAGCCAAACGCCGAGCGGCACGCCGGCGACGCCGCCCAAGACGAAGGGCAGGACGCGGCGCGCGTCGAAGCCGCGCCGGATGGAGCGGATGGAAAGGAGCTGGCCGACGAGCGAGCCGAACACCACCAGCGGGCCGGCCAACACCGGGTCCAGCCACCACGCCCAGACGGCCATGGCCACGAGGCCGAAGGCGAAGCCGGAGAGGCCCTGCACGAAGCCGCCGGCGGCGGCGCCAAGCGCGACGACGCCGGTGAGGAGGTCCAAAGCTTTGCGCGCGCCCTTGGCGGAGTCAGGCCGCCGCCCGCCCTCGCGGCGCCGTCGCGGAGGCGAGCCAGTCCACCACGGCGCCCAGCGCGTCGCACTTGGCGAGGCCGCGCCCGCTCGCTTCCTTGAAGGCGGCGGTCTGGTGGTCGGCGCTCGTGCCCGAGGAAACGATGGCGCGCGCGGCGCCCGCCTCGGCCGCGCAGCCGAGCGCGTCCGCGTCCTCCGCCACCAGGGCCAGGGTCCGCTCCAGGTGCTCCGAAACCGACGTGGCGGCGCCGGCCGCCTCGTCGATCAGGGTGGCGCGCGCCCCGTCGCGCTGCGCGCGCCACAGGTTCTCGGCGGCGATGGCCCGCGAAGCGCCGGTCATCCCCCCATGCAGGTCCGGCCGGCGGTCCGCCAAGCGCACGAGGCAGCGCCAGAGGGCGGCCACGGCGAGCGTGTGGTCGAGGCTGGTGCAGCTATCCGCCACGCGCAGCTCCAGCGTGGGGTACTTCACCGAAGGCCGCACGGCCCACCACAGGTAGCTCGCGTCGGGGATCGCGCCGGCGGAGGTCATCACCCGCACGAGGCGCTCGTAGTCCTCCGCGTCGGTGAACAGCTCGGGCAGGCCGGTGCGGGGCATCTCGCCGAACACGCTCATCCGGTAGGCGGCGAGCCCCGTTTCGTGCCCTTGCCAAAACGGCGAGGCGGCGGACAGCGCCAGGAGCAGCGGCATGAACGGCAAGAGCCGGTTCATCAGGTCCACCCGCGCCTCGGGCCGGGGCACCTCGACGTGGACGTGCATCCCGCAAACCATGGTGCGCCGGCCCACGTAGCGCAGCTCGCGCGTCAGGTCCTCGTAGCGGTCCTTCTCCGTGTTGCTCTGGCGCGACCAGCGCGCGATGGGGTGGGTGCCCGCGGCGAAGACGAGCAGGCGGTGCTCCCGCGCGATCCCGGCCAAGCCGGCGCGCAGCCCTCCCAGCACCTCCCGCGCTTCCCGGAAATCGGCGGACGGGGGCGTGGAAGCCTCCACCTGGGACTGCAACAGCTCCCGCTCCGCCCTGGGCAGGTGCGCGTCGGCCGCGGCGTGGAAGGCTTCGAGGGCGCGCCGGCGCGGCGTGCCGCGGGTGGAGGCGTCGGCGAGGAAGTATTCCTCTTCGATGCCGAAGCGGTAGGCCGTGTCCACGATGCGCTCCTGCGGGTTGTGGGCGGAGATCGGCGCGAAAACGCCGCGCGCCAGGGTGCGGGCGGAACGTCCCCGCCGACAAGCCGCGGCCGCCCGCGCCGAACTCCGCGCCGGGGCGGGCGTTCAGGCGGCGTCGATCCCCGGCCTCCATGCGGCTCGACTGGCCGCGCGCCGGTCGGGACCGGGATCGTTCGAGCCATCCTCCGCAGCGAAGGGAGTTGACGCCATGGGCCTGTTTTCAAAGCCGATCAAGACGCTGGACGACCTGTTCGTCCACACGCTCCAGGACATCTACTACGCCGAGAACCAGATCGCTAAGAACCTCCCGACGATGATCGAGAAGGCGACCGATCCGCAGCTCAAGCAGGGCTTCGAGACGCACCGCCAAGAGACGCAGAACCAGATCAAGCGCCTGGAGCAGGTGTTCCAGATGCACGGCCAGCCGGTGAAAGGCGTCACCTGCGCCGCCATGGACGGCATCCTCGAAGAGGCGACCGAGATCATGGGCGACGTGAGCGACAACGACGTCCTCGACGCCGCCATGCTGGCCTCGGCCCAAGCGGTGGAGCACTACGAGATCACCCGCTACGGCTCGCTGATCGCGTTCGCCAAGCAGCTCGGGCGCGAGGACTGCGCGGCCGTGCTGCAGCAGAACCTCGACGAGGAGAAGGCGACGGACAAGAAGCTCACCGCCATCGCCGAGAGCCGGGTCAACAAGAAGGCCGCGTGAGCGGAGGGCGTCAGACACCCCGTCCGCCGGGCGCCGTCCCGCACCGGACGGCGCCTGGCGGCCACGGGCCGCCCGATCCTGAAATAGTCTGATACCTAGATTGACCGTCAACTTGGGCGCGCAATCGCTTCCGTCGCCCCGAAGCGCCAACCACGGTGGCATCGGGGTCGGCGCGCGTCGCGTCAATCCCGGGGACGGCCACGCTCAACCATAAGGTTCCTTCGAGCGCCGCAACGCGCGCAGGGCAGCCGCGTCCGGAATGGACAGCGCGTTAGGCATTCTCCACAACCTGTGCTGAATGCGGCAGGTTCGCGACTCGCGTCGCTGCGGCACGACGGCGGTCGGGGGGCTGCCGAGTGGGGGAAGGAGATCGGATTCTGCGCGCGGTAATCTTGTGCGCCGGCCAAGGCCGGCGCTTGCTCCCGTTGACCGAGTTTCTGCCGAAGTGCCTGCTGCGGGTCGCCGAGCGGCCGGTGCTGGAATGGCAGTTGCGCGCTTTGGCGGCGAACGGCGTTTCGGACGTCACGGTCGTGACGGGTTTCGGCGCCGACGCGGTGGACCAAGCCTTGCGGCGCATGGGGCCGGTCGGGAAGGGGGTCCGGACCCTCTTCAACCCGTTCTACGCGGTGGCCGACAACATCGGCAGTTGCTTCGTCGCGCGCGACCTGCTGCGCGCCTCCGACACGGTGCTGCTGAACGGCGACACGCTGTTCGAGCCCGCCATCCTGCGCCGCGCGCTCCGGTCGCCGGACGCGCCGATCACCGTCACGATCGACCGCAAGCCGGCTTACGACGCCGACGACATGAAGGTGTCGGTGGAGGGGACGCGGCTGCTGGCGATCGGTAAAACGCTTGCGCCCGAGGAAACGGACGGCGAGTCCATCGGCCTGACGCTGCTGCGGGGCCGGGGCGGCGCGGTGTTCGCGGACGGGGTCGAGGCCTGCTTGCGCCGGCCGGACGGGCTGCGGCGCTGGTACCTCTCCGTGATAAACGCCTTGGCGCCCGCGGGCGGCGTGCGCGTGGCCTCTATCGAGGGCTTGGCCTGGGGCGAGATCGACTACCCGGCCGACGTCGCCCGCGCCGAGGACGTCGTCCGCGGTTGGATCGCGGCCGACGATCCTGCGACGGCGGCGCCGCAGCCGCTCGCAGAGGCCCTGGAGGGCCTCTGATGCCCCCCGGTCCAACCCCTACGCGGCTGGGCGGCCTGCCGCGGCGCTTCGGCGACTTCGCCACGCTCGCGGACGCGCTCGACTACGCCGCCGACGGCGAAACGGGGCTGAACTTCTACAACGGCAAGGGCGAACTCGCGGTCGCCCTGCCCTACCGCGCCTTGCGCTTGCGGGCGCTCTCGCTGGCGCGGCGCTTGTTGGGCGCGGGCCTGGCCAGCGGCGACCGGGTCGCCATCGTCGCGGAAACGCACCCCGACGTGGTGGCCGCGTTCTGCGCCTGCCAGTACGCCGGCCTTGTCCCGGCGCTGCTGCCCCTCCCGCCCGCGTTCGGGGGCAAGGACGGCTACGTGGAGCACATCCGCCGCCTTGTCGGGGCGGCGCAGGCGTCCGCGCTGTTCGTGCCGGAGGCGCTGGTGGATTGGCTGGCGGCCTTCGCCCGGGGAGCCGGGCTCAAAGCCTTCGGCACCGTGGCCAGCCTGCCGCCGGAGGGCGGGGCGCCGCTGTCTCCCTCGCGGCCGGAAGACGTCGCCTACCTCCAGTTCTCCTCCGGCAGCACGCGCTTCCCCACCGGCGTCGCGGTGCGGCAGCAGGCGTTGATGAGCAACGTCGAGGCGATCATGCGGCACGGCATCAAGCTGCGCCCGGACGACCGCGCCGTGTCCTGGCTGCCGCTCTACCACGACATGGGGCTCGTCGGCTTCCTGCTCGCTTCGCTGGCCGGGCAGGTCTCGGTGGACCTCCTGCCGCCGCAGGACTTCGCCCGCCGGCCGCAGGTGTGGCTGCGCCTGCTCTCGACCAACCGCGGCACCCTCACCTACGCCCCCAGCTTCGGCTACGAGCTGTGCGTGCGGCGCGGCCGCGCCGCCGCGGGGGCGGAGCCGCTCGACCTTTCGGCGTGGCGCGTCGCCGGCATCGGCGGCGACATGATCCGCGCGCCCGTCCTGTCGCGCTTCGCCGAAACCTTCGCGCCGGACGGCTTCCGCGCCGAGGCCTTCCTGCCGAGCTACGGCATGGCGGAGGCGACGCTGGCGGTCAGCTTCGCCCCGCTGGGCGCGGGCGTCCGCACCGACACCGTGGACCTGGATCGGCTGGAGCGCGAAGGCGTCGCGGCGCCGCCCGCAAGGGGCAGCCGGCGGGTCCGCTCCTTCGTGCTGTGCGGCCCGCCGCTGCCGGGGACCGAGCTGGAAATCGGAGACTCGGGCGGCGATCCCCTGCCGGAACGGCGCGTCGGGCGCATCCTGGTGCGCGGGCCGGGGCTGATGCGCGGCTACGACGGCCGCCCGGCGGAAACGGCGGCGGTGCTGTCGCCCGACGGCTGGCTCGACACCGGCGACCTCGGCTACCGCCTCGGCAACGAGGTGGTCGTCACCGGGCGGGCCAAAGACCTCATCATCGTCAACGGCCGCAACGTCTGGCCGCAGGACCTGGAATGGTCCGTGGAGCAATCCGTGGCCGCGCTCCGCTCCGGCGACGTCGCCGCCTTCTCGGTGGAAGAAGACGACGCGGAAACGGTGGTGCTGCTCGTCGAAACGCGCGGCGCCCCCGACCCGAGGGCGCGCGAGGCGCTCGCCACCGCCGTTTCCGGCACCTTGCGGGCCCGGCACGGGCTGGAAGGCCGGGTCGTGCTGGTGCCGACGGGCAGCCTGCCGCACACCTCCTCGGGCAAGCTCAGCCGCGTGCTGGCGCGCGCGCGCTACCTGCAGGGGGACTTCGCCCCGCTCGCCGCCGCGGCGCAGTAGCGGCGATGGCCGAGGCGCTGCCGTTGGCCGCGGTGACGGGCGGCACCGGCTTCCTCGGCCGCCACGTCGTGCAAGCGCTGGCGCGGGACGGGTGGCGGCTGCGGATCCTGGTCCGGCGCCCGCCCGCACTGCCGGTGCCGGCCGGTGGCCCGCTGGTCGAGGTGCTGCACGGCGACCTCGAAGACGCGGCGGCCTTGCGGCGCTTGGTCGAGGGCGCGCGGGCGGTGGCGCACGTCGCCGGTCTCACCAAGGCGCGGCGGGAAGCGGAATTCTTCGCGGTCAACCGCGACGGCGGCGCGCGGCTTGCCGCTGCGGTCGCGGCAGCGGCGGCGCCCGGGGCGCGCTGCGTTTTCGTTTCCTCCATGGCGGCGCGGGAGCCGCAGCTCTCGCCCTACGCCGCGAGCAAGCGGGCCGGCGAGGACGCGGCGGTCGCCGCGCTCGGCGACAGCAGCGCGTCCTGGGTGGTGCTGCGCCCCTCCGTGATCTACGGCCCCTGGGACCGCGAAGGGCTCGCCCTGCTCCGCTTGGCGCGCGCATCGGCCGCGCCCGTCCCGCGGGCGCCGGAGCCGCGGATCGCGATGGTCCACGCCGCGGACGCCGCGGCGGCGGTCGCTGCCCTGTGCCGCGACGGCGCCCCCGCCGGCGCGCGCTTCGAGATCACGGACGCCCGCCACGGCGGCTATGGCTGGCGGGAACTCCTGCGGGTGCTCACCGGCCTCATGGGGCGCGAGCCGCCGCGCTTCCTGCCGGTGCCGGACGGGGCGATGCTCGCGGCCGGCGCGGCGGCGGACGCCTGGGCGGCGATGACCGGCCGCGCGTCCCTCTTCGGCCGCGGCAAGGCGCGGGAGATCCTGCACCGGGATTGGGGCTCGGCGCCCGAACGGCAGCCGCCGCCTGCCGTTTGGACGCCGCGCATCGGATTGGAGTCAGGGCTGCGGGAAACCCTCGACTGGTGGCGCGCCGGCGCCGGCGGCGTCCCCGGCATGGCGGGCGCCTGACCGCGAGCCGACGCGGGTGGCTTCGTAGCGGTACAGGCACGGCGCCTTGCGGCCCTGGGCGGCGGCTTGCGCGACCGCCTGCGGGTCCTGGGTGTCAGTCGCCGTGAGGCGGTCGCCCTCGATGCGCCCGGCCACCGTGCGCTTCCCGCTCGCCGGCCGCATCGCCACCTGCCCGTCGGTCGAAACGGCGCCCCACAGTTCCGCCTTGCGCCGGCTGCCGGCGCGCCGGTTGGTCCGCATCTCGATGATCCCGTTCTCCACCTCGAACCGGACTTCGCGGGCGCGGCCGCGGCAGGTGTCGGAAGCGGTGACATCGGGCGGAAGCCGCTGGCCCTCGTACCGGCCTGCGTAGCGGTCGCGGCCGGACGCGGCTGAAAGGCCGCTGCTTCCGCTTACGCCCCCGCCGCCCCCGCCCGCGCCGCCTCCCCCGCCGCAACCGAGGAGCAAGGCGCAGGCCAGCAGGGCGGCGCCCCGTCGGGAAGCGGCATGGTGGGCCATGGCGGTTCGTTTTCTCCTGGCTCGGGAGGCTACGGCAGCCTTGGCAACCTCGCATCTCACGCCGGCCCCTGCCAGCGCCGCCCAAAGGGGCAACACCTCAGCTTGGGCGGGATGACACGGGACGACGTGGAGGACGCAGTCAGGCGGCGGCTCGGCCAGCAGCAGCCTGACCCGCGACGCCACCGCTTCGGCGATCGGAGGCGGCGCTTCGCCCCGCGCCGGCCGGTCCGCCGTGCCGGCCAAGCCACGGCGCTTCACCTCGCGCCAGAAGAGCCACAGGTCGCGCGGCCAGCGGAGACGCCGCGGCGGACCAGCCCGCCCCAGAACCATGCCAGGGCGCGCAGCGGCGGGCTCGCCTCCTCGCCCCTTGGGCGTGGTGCCGGTGGAGCGCCGAAACATTGAAGCCGAAGCGCAAAGCGACGTTCGCGGACCCCAACAAGATGGGGTATCCGCGTCGGAAACCGATGCAACTGCCGGCGAGAACCAAAAAGGACATGGCCGCAGGCCGCTATTTCATGACGTATTCGTACCAAATCTGCTCGCGCGCGCCAAGCACCTCTCGGTTGCCGCCGCCTGGGATCGGGGCTAGTACTACAGCCGGGTTTGGGCGTTATGCTCGGCATCTGAGGGACGCTGGCCATGACGACGGTTGGCACGGCCGAAGGCTGGACGCGGGAGCTGGACGCCCTGGCGGCGCGGATCGCGCCTCGTTTCGTCCGGGCCGAGCCGCGGCGGCGGGCCCTGGCCTACCTGCGCGGCCTGCTGGCGCC